>JAYOXJ010000030.1:0-18047 GCA_038152725.1 Rhodospirillaceae bacterium | reverse complement strand
CTCGGGCAAGACCACCACCATCGGCAAGCTCGCCAAGCAGTTCAAGGACCAGGGCCACCGTGTGATGATCGCCGCCGGCGATACCTTCCGCGCCGCCGCCGTCGAACAGCTCCAGGTCTGGGGCGAGCGCGCCGGCGTGCCCATCATAGCCGATGCGCCGGGTGCCGATGCCGCCGCCGTCGCTTACAAGGCGCTCGAACGCGCCCGCGCCGATGGCGCCGACCTGCTGATGATCGACACCGCCGGCCGGCTGCAGAACCGCAAGGACCTGATGGCCGAGCTCGAGAAGATCGTTCGCGTGATCAAGAAGCTCGACGCGGGCGCGCCGCACAGCGTAGTGCTGGTGATGGACGCGACCATCGGCCAGAACGCCCACAGCCAGGTGGAAACGTTCAAGGAGATGGTCGCAGTCAGCGGACTGGTCCTGACCAAGCTCGACGGTTCCGCCAAGGGTGGCGTCGTCGTCGCCCTGGCCGAGAAGTTCGGGCTGCCGGTCCATGCCGTCGGCGTCGGCGAGGGTATCGAGGACCTGCGCCCGTTCGATGCGGAGACCTTCGCGCGTTCCTTGATGGGGATCGAGGGCTAGCGCTCAGCCGAGCCGGCCAAGTACCGCATCGGTCTCCTCGACCAACCGTTCCAGCAGTTCACCCGCCGGCAATATCCGGTGGATGCCGGCCGCCTGACCGGCCCAGAGCGAAACGAAATCCGGGCTGCCGGCCTGGGCGCTGGCCTTGCGCATCGGGCCGGTGAGCGTGTTGAGGACGGGGAAGTCGGGGAAGGATTTCTCCTTGCCGGCCATCTCGCGCATGTAGCGGTTTTCGATGCCCCGCGCCGGCCGGCCGGAAAACGCATGGGTCAGGCGGGTCTGGTCGCCGGTGGCAGCTGCCAGTGCCTTTCGGTGGACTTCCGGGATCATGCTTTCCGGGCAGGGCAGGAAGGCGGTGCCGAGCTGCGCGGCTTGAGCGCCGAGCGCCAGCGCGGCGGCGATGCCGCGGCCGTCGGCAATGCCGCCCGCCGCGATCACCGGCACCGATACGACGTCGACGATTTGCGGCACTAACGCCATGGTGCCGAGCCAGCCGTCTTCGTAGGGCTCTTCGAAAGTGCCGCGATGGCCGCCGGCCTCGAACCCCTGCGCCACGATGGCGTCGACGCCGCCGGCTTCCAGCGCCTTGGCTTCTGCGACGTTGGTCGCAGACGATATGGTGAAGATGCCGGCGTCCTTCACCGCCTGCATCAGGTCCGGCCGTGGCAGGCCGAAATGGAAACTGACCACCGGCGGCCGTGCTTCCAGCACGACCGCAAGATGATCCTCGTTGAACGGCCGGGACGAAACCTCCGCCGCTGGCACCTCGCCGATCCCGAGTTCGTCGTAATAGGGCTTGAGGCGGTCGCGGAGCTTCGCCCCCTTGGCGCGGGCCGGTGCCGCCTCCTTGTGGACGAAGAAGTTGATGTTGTAGGCACCGTTGGTGGCGGCGCGGATCACTTCGCAATCGGCGCGGGTGGCGTTCGTCGATTGCAGCGCCACGCCGAGCGAGCCCAGTCCGCCGGCGCGGGTCACGGCGGCTGCCATTGCCGGCGTCGAGGCGCCGGCCATCGGCGCCTGGATAATCGGATAGCGGATGCCGAGCCTTTCGCTCAGCGAATTCTGTTTCCAGCCCGGCATCGACGTTTACCCCCTTCGCACTACCCCGTTACTTTCGCGTCAACGGTTGAGCTTATCAAGGCCATCGCTAGAATACCGTTGGTCGGTCGGGCAGGATTGCTATGATCGGTCGGGCGAACTATACGGGACAAAATAATGACCACCTTCGACGAAACCGACGCCTGTTATTTGCCGGCGACCCAATTGGTCGATCTTTACCAGTGGAAGACCCTCTCGCCCGTCGAAGTCGTCAAGGACGTGCTGGCCCGCATCGAAGCGGTCAACGGTGCCGTCAACGCCGTCATCCGTGTCGATGCCGAGGCGGCGCTGGCCGCCGCCAAGGAGTCCGAGGCGCGCTGGATGAAGAGCGAGCCCAAGGGCCTGGTCGACGGCGTTCCGGTCACCATCAAGGATTTGCTGTTAACCAAGGGCGTCGTCACCGGGCGCGGCTCGAAGGCGACCGCAGGCGCCAAGCCTGCGGCCGATGATGCGCCGGCGGTGGCGCGCATGCGCGAGCACGGCGCCGTCTTCATCGGCCACACCACCACGCCGGAACTGGGTTGGAAGGGGATCACCGACAGCCCGCTCACCGGCGTCACCCGCAATCCCTGGAACACGTCGAAGACGCCGGGCGGTTCGTCCGGCGGTGCCGCGGCGGCGGCGGCGCTCGGCATGGGCGCGCTGCACATCGGTACCGACGGCGGCGGCTCGGTCCGCATTCCGGCCGGCTTCACCGGCGTATTCGGCCTGAAGCCGACGGCCGGGCGCGTGCCGGTGCATCCGGCGAGCGCCTTCGGCACGTTGAGCCACGTCGGCCCGATTACGCGCACCGTCGAGGACGCGGCCTTGATGATGAACGTCATGATCCAGCCCGACTCGCGCGACTGGTACGCGCTCGCCTACGATCCGTGGGATTACCGAACCGGCCTCGATCTCGGCGTGCGCTGGCTGCGTATCGCCTACAGCGCCGATCTCGGATATGTCGCGGTTGACCCGGAGATTGCCGAAATCGTCGCCAATGCGGTCAAGGTGTTCGAGGAAATGGGCGCCCACGTGGAAGCCGCCGATCCCGGTTTCGAGGACCCCATCGACTGCTTCAACAAGCACTGGTACCGGGGCTGCCACAACATGATCTCGGCCTACCCGAAAGCGTCGCACGCCGAGATGGATCCGGGCATCCGCGAGGTCGCGGCCATCGGCGCCGGCTATACGCTCGATGAATTCAACAAGGCGATGGACCAGCGCGTGCAGTTGGGCGAGGTCACCAACGCCTTCCACACCGAATACGATCTGCTTTTGACGCCAGCGCTTCCCATTGCCGCCTTCGAGGCCGGCCGTGAGGTGCCCGACCCGAAACCGGGCGCACGCTGGACCGAATGGACGCCGTTCTCCTACCCGTTCAACCTGACCGGCCAGCCGGCTTGCGTGGTGCCCTGCGGCTTCACCAAAGCCGGCCTGCCCGTTGGCTTGCAGATCGTCGGGCCGCGCTATGCCGACCCGCTGGTCATGCGCGCCGCAGGTGCCTTCGAAATTGCGCGGCCGTTCAAGATGCCGCGCGCAGCGGTCGCCGGCTGATCCTCAAAGCGTCGGCACCCGCCTGTGCCAATCGGTCGCCTTTTGGTAGGCGTGACCGGCGGCGATCATCGTCGCCTCGTCGAACGGCCGCGGCACCAGCTGGAAGGCGGTTGGCAGGCCGTTGGCGGTGAACCCGCAGGGCACCGTCAAGGCCGCGAGGCCCAAGAAGTTGATCGGCCGCGTGCAGTGGCCCATGCCGACGACCAGATCGGCGAAACCGGGATTGGCCGAGAGGTCGGTCTCCGCGATGGTCGGGATCGGCGTCAGCATCACCGGGCAGTGCAGCACGTCGCATTTGTCGAACACGGCTTGCGCGAACTCGGCCAGAATCGGCGCGCGGAGCCGAAGCGCCTGCAGATAGCGCGTCGCCGGCGTGGATAAGCCGGTGCTCATGCGCGCGCGGGTCTGGTTGCCGTAGTCGCCCGGCCGTTCGGCAAGCCAAGTCTGGTGGATCGCCGCACCTTCGGTGGCGATCGCCATGCTCGTAAGGAAATTGGTGTCGGCGATGACATCGGGAATGCGCACCGCCACCAGTTCGGCACCGGCGTCGGTAAGCACGTCCAGGCTGGCGCGCACCAGGTTTGCGACTTCGGCGTCGACCGGGTCGTAGAAATAGTTCTCCGGCACGCCGATCTTCATTCCCTTGACGCCACGGCCGAGCGCTGCCGCATAGTCCGGCACTGGAAGTGCGCTCGTGGTCGGATCGTTGGTATCGGCGCCGGCGATCTCCTGGAGGATCAGCGCCGCGTCTTCGACCGTGCGGGTCAGCGGGCCCAGCGTATCGAACGACGGCGATAGTGGCATGGCGCCATAGCGGCTGACTCGGCCGCAAGTCGGCTTGAGCCCGGTGACGCCGTTGCAGCAGGCCGGAAAGCGGATCGAGCCGCCGGTGTCCGAACCCATGGCGCCGTAGACCAAGCGGGCGGCCACGGCGGCGCCCGAGCCGCTCGACGAGCCGCCGGTGATGTGCGCCGTGTTCCATGGGTTCTTCGGCGTCGGCATGACCTCGTTGTGGCCGGTGACGCCGAGCGCGAACTCGACCATGTTGAGCCGTGCGATGTCGAGCGCGCCGGCCGCATCCAGCCGCGCCAGGGCGGTGGAGGTGACGTCCGGCACGAAATCGGCACGGATTTTGGAGCCGCAGCCCGATACGCGCCCGGCCCGGTAGTACATGTCCTTATGCGCCAGCGGCACGCCGTGCAACGCGCCGCGCGCGGCGCCTTTGGCCAGCAAGGCGTCGGCGGCGCGGGCCTGGGCGAGGGCGTCGGCCGTGTCGATGGCGGCGACGGCGTCGATCTTCGGCGCGACCCTGTCGATGCGGGCGATGGCCGCCTTGGAGAGTTCCTCGGACGAGATGCGCTTGTCGCGGACGGCGCGGGCGGCTTCCGCCAGTGTCCAGAGCGTCGGGTCGGAGCCGGTCATGGCTTTTCCCCCTTCAGCGCCGCCGGGGCCAGTTCGTGCAAAAGCGCGGTGAACGTCGCCGTCTCGGTTTCGAACGGCAATGATCCCAGGTTACCGGCGACGACGCGCTCCATATTGGCTCGCGCCCGGGCCGGGTCCGGCATTTCCTTCACCATGGCGTCGGGGGCGGGGATTTTCTGGTAGGCGCCGAGCCAGTCGGCGAGCAGCCGTTTGTCGTCCATCGGAGCCTCCCTGTTTAAGCGCCCGGACCGGCATGTTAGTTTGCCCCGATCACCCGATAAAGCCCCCTCGACGCGAAGGACGCCATGGCAACGATCGACGATATCCTGATCTTTTGGTTCGGCGACGCGGAACCGGAAACGGCCAGCGAATGCCGCCAGGCCTGGTTCAAGAGGAACCCGGAATTCGATGCCGAGATCGAGCGGCGCTTTGGAAGCGACGTCGTGGCGGCGGCTTCGGGCGCCGTCGACGAATGGGCCGCGAGTGCGGCCGGCAGCCTTGCGCTCTGCATTCTCCTCGACCAGTTTCCGCGCAACCTCTACCGCGGTTCGCCCAAGGCCTTCGCCAGCGATGCCAAGGCCCGCGCCATCGCTGGCCAGGCCATCGACGCCAGCCACGACATGGCGCTGTCGCCGGTCAAACGCGCGTTCATGTATCTGCCGTTCGAACATGGCGAGACGCTCGCCGACCAGCAACGCTCGGTCGAACTGTTTCGCGCGCTCGGCAACGAATTGCAGTACCGCTATGCGCTCGAGCATTACTACGTAATCTCGCGCTTCGGCAGGTTCCCGACTCGCAACAAGGCGCTTGGCCGTGTCGACACGGCCGAGGAAACGACCTTTCTGGCGACGTTCTCGTCCTTTTGATCGAAAATATTTTGCCCGGCCCGAGCAAAATACCGCCGGGCGGCATATATTAGAGGCCGGAAGGTGTTCCCCGTTTTTCAGAAGCATCGTGAGATGTTTGCCCGCAAGAATGTACTTCCCGCGCTGGCCGTCGCTGCCTTGGTCGCCGGCTGCGCTACGCCGCCCTACAACATGGAAGGATACCGCGCCGTCGATGACGCGGATGGCCTGCCGGTGCTGCAGGTGGATGCGTTAAAGGGAGCGCGCCCGGTCCGCGCCATGTATGCGGAAATGGCGGTCCGCGAGGATTACGTCCGCTACGAGAAGGATGGCGCGCGGGCGGAGATTTTCTACATCTCGCCGCGCAACGGGTTCCGGCGCTTCATTTCTCTCAACCATCCCTACGATTCCTCGACCGTGTACAAGCTGTTCAACTACCTGACCAGCCGCAAGGTCGAGTTCACCAAGGGCGAGCGCGCTCGCAATGACCTGACCGAGTTCTGGTATCGGATCGCAACGCTGCCGGCGGAAAACCGTCAATGCGTGGTGTTCAATGCCGAATGGGACCAGCATCACCAGGATCCGCAAATGCGGCCGGACAAGGTGATGTTCGGCTACTTCTGTCCGAAACCCGGCGTCGATGTGGACAAGGCGCTCGCCGGCACCGTGATCAGAGGGCTCGGCGTGCGCGACATGAACGTGCCGTTCACTGGAAAGAACCTCGAGATCGGCGGTCCGGCTGCACAACCGGTGCAGAGCGAACTCGCGCAGTTGGCAAAGGGCGTTGGTACAAACCAGGACTGGGGCGCGGCCTCGTTCCCGTTCGATATGGCGGTCTATTACACGCCGTCAGGACCGAGGGACTGGAACGACTGATGAAGTCGTCTGCCGGTCAATAGGTGATCGGAATGACTGTCTCGGCACCTTCCGCCGGCAGGGCGAACTTGGCATCTTCGAAAGACGGCGGCCCCAGGAACACGCGCGCCCCGCTGGAGAACGCATAGCCTTCCAGCGGAATGCCGAGGACGCCGGTATCGAAATCGTGGTTGGCGTTTTCGTCGTGGTAGACGGCGACGGCGTAGAATGCCGGCGGCAGATTCTTAAAGACGAAGCGGGCGTGGCGGTCCTGGATCGGCACCTTGACCTCGCTAACCATGCCCTCGCTTTCCGGAAAGGCGTCGGCGCGGTCGTAGATGGCGATGTGGACGTCGCCGTTGCCGCTCCGAAGGCCCGTGACGACGACGCTGAGATCGGCGGCCTTCGTGGAAAGGCAAGGGATGATGGCCAGCAGGGCGGCCAACGGGATGGCCCAGAAGGCGACGCTCTTCAAACGCGCCATCGGCGGCCCGCGTCAGACTTCGATGTTGAGATAGTAACCGCGCGGCACGTTGTCGCGGAGCGGCCGGCCGGCGTTGAGCAACTGGCCGAGACGGCGGAGCCCCCGGCGTTCCAGCTCGGTCTGAGCCGGGTTGGAGGCCGCGGCGCGGGCCTGGACCTCGCGTACCGAAGGAGAGCCGTAGCCGTCGGCGCGGCGGACAACGCCCGCCGAATCACCGGTCAAAAACGTCAAACCATCAGCCATGGCGCCCAAACTAGGCGGCAAAGGTTAACGGAATCTCAAAACGCGGCAATTTTTGCCCAGTGTTAACCGACGGGATGCGTTAACCGGCGGGGTGCTGGACCATGGCCGGCGCGCCGCCGGAACGGAAATGGCGGAGCGCCCAGGAAACGCTGGGGAAGGCGAGGTCGTCCCAGGGGATGTCATCCCAATCGAGCAGCTGCACGTCCGTTGATTCCGGGCCGGCGCCGAAACTCTCGGTTTCCAGGTCGGCGCTGTGAATGACGTAGACCTGGCTGATGCGGGGAATTTCGTAGATGCCGACCAGCCCGGTGATCCGGATCCGCGCGTTGGCCTCTTCCCAGGCCTCGCGGGCGGCGCCTTCGGCCATGGTCTCGTTGAGTTCGAGGAAACCGGCCGGAATGGTCCAATAGCCTCGGCGCGGCTCGATGGCGCGTTTGCACATCAGAAACTTGTCCTGCCACACGCAGACCGCGCCGACGATAACTTTCGGGTTCTCGTAGGCGATGTAGCCGCAATCGAGGCAGGTCAGCCGTGGCCGGTCGTCACCTTCCGGAACGGTGTGAACGGATGGGCCGCTTTTGCTGGGCTCGGTCATCTTGCCAATTTGGCGGCGGCGGAACCGATTGTAAAGCGGCCGGCTTCGCTGGAGCGCTTGTGCGAGGCGGAAAAATCGTGCCACTCTAAACGTTTGGAGCGCGCCGAAAGCGAATCCGCCCGGCGCGGAATGCGGCAGAGATGCCACCGGGGATGACGACGGGGCCGGTTCAGGGGGCTTGAGGTTCGGCAAAAAATGGCTGACCAACCGGACTATCAGCACCAGTTTCTCGATCTGAAGGGCGACGGTCTCGACGACCGGACGTTCCTGGGCGGCGTGCGCCTGCAGACCCGGGCCAGCCTGTTCGTGATGATCGGGCTGGTTGCGCTCGCGGCGGTCGGCGGCATCATGGTCTACGGCGACCACCGCCTTGCCACGGCCATCGACGGCGCCCGCCATTCGCGCCAGATCGGCGCCCTTGCCGGCAACGTTGAAGCCGGCCTGGCGCGGGCGAAATCGCTCGAGAAATCTTTCATCCTCGACAAGCAACCGGCGATCGCCGAGAGCTTCGCCGTCGAGATCGATGCGGTGGAGGCGGCCTTGGACGGCCTCGGACGGCTCAAGGAAAGTGCCGACGTACGCCAGCACGTCGCCACGCTGCGCGACGGTGTCGCCCAGTACGACCAGCAATTCAACGAGTTCGTGCGCGCCGAAGAGGCGCTCGGCGTCGCCACCGAGACGGGGCTGAGCCAGCGCCTGCACTCGACCTCGCAGACCCTGATCCAGGGTTTCACCCAGGCTGGCATGGCCAACCTGGCCGACCAGATCATCCGCATCGACCGTGAGGGGCGCGATACGCTGCGCTCGACCTCGGAGCGCGGCGTCGAGGAGATCAAGGAGCGCTACAAGGCGCTGGAAGCCTTCCTCAAGGCCTCGCGCCTGCCTGAAAAGGAACACGCGCGGCTCGCCGATCTAGTCAAGGCGCACGAAACCGACATGCTGACCATGCTCAACTCGCGCTTCGCGCTGGAGAAGGAGCGCGGACGCTTCAGTGAGATCATGTCCTACATGGCGCCGAGCCGCGACGCGCTTTCGACCTTCGCCGCCGATCTGGAAACCGCGGCGGCGCGCCAACTCGACCGTGCCCAGGCGTTCAGCCGCTACATGATCGGCGGCGGCGTCGCGGCGATCGTTCTGTGGCTGGTGTTCGCCGGCATGCTGTTGATGCGGAGCGTGTTCGGCCCAATCCGCTCGCTCGCCGATGCCGCCGTCCGGCTTGCCGGCGGCGAGCGCGGCACGCCGATCCCGGCGCGCGGCAACATGGACGCCACCGGCCAGATCGCCCGTTCGCTCGACAAGTGGGCCGACGACTTGGTCGATGTCGACATGGTGCGCCGCCAGCTCGACCAGTCGCAGGCGCGCCTCGAAATTGTCGCCCAGGAGGCCGAGCGCAAGGCGCAGGCGGCGGCGGAAGCCGCCAAGCAGGCGCTGCTGGCCGAGATCCAGCGGCCCGAACCGGAACCGATGCCCGAGCCGGAAATTCCCGAGGAAGCGCCCCGTTACGAACCCCGCTACGAACCTCGCGCCGAGCCACGCACGGGTCCGCTCGGCGGGCGCACCTACGACAGCACCGGCGTCGGTGGCCCGATCTCATCCGTCTCCCAGCAACTCACGCATTTCAGCGAATACGTCTCCGCCGCCGCCCACGACGTCGAACGCACCGAGGCGCTGGTGCGTTCGCTCGGCGATGCCACCAACCAGATCGAGGTGCTCGGCAATCTGGTCACCGCTGTCCGCGACCAGGTCAACCTGCTGGCCTTCCGCTCGTCGCCGCGCGACTACGGCGGTGACGTCGAAAACCTGATTCCGTTCGGCGGCGAGGAGCGTTCGCATGGCGGTTTCGACGATCCGGTCGCCATCGGCCGCCTCGACGCCATCCGCGAAACCACCGAGCGCGCCGAGCGCGCGCTTCAGGGCGTCAGACTCTCGGTCGACAACGTCTCGGCGGTAGCGCAGGAAATCGCCTCGACCGCATCGCGCCAGGCGGTCGACGCGACCCGCAAGCTGTTGGAACAGTCACAATACCTGCAGAACATGCTGGACGACATCATGGCGCGCATCCACCCGTCGCCGTTGGGCCGGCTCAGTGGGCCCGATCCACGTCGTGATGGTGGTCGAGATGGGGGCCGCGATGGCGGCCCCGAGCCCTACGGCTCTGGCTGGCAGGGAACGCCGCCGAGGCGGCGCTAGGCCGATCCCTTATTCGCCGCCGAGCGCGGCGACACCGGGCAGGGTCTGCCCCTCCAGCCATTCCAGGAAGGCACCGCCGGCGGTCGAGACATAGCTGAACGCGTCGACCACGCCGGCATTGGCGAGCGCGGCCACCGTGTCGCCGCCGCCGGCGACAGAGACGAGGCCACCGTCGGCAGTCAGGCGCGCGGCTTCACGTGCCACCGCGTTGGTGCCGAGATCGAAGGGCGAGATTTCAAAGGCGCCGAGCGGCCCGTTCCATACCAGGGTCTTGCACGAAACCAGGCGCGCCTTCAGATCGTCGGCCGTCGCCGGGCCGACATCGAGGATCATCTTGTCCGCCGGCACCGAGCCCACCGGCACGGTCTCGTTCGCCGCACCGGCGGCAAACTCGGCGGCGACCACGGCGTCGATCGGCAACACAACTTCGCAGCCGGCCGCCGCCGCCTCTTCCATGATCTTGCGCGCGTCCTCGGCCATGTCCTTCTCGCAGAGCGACTTGCCGACGTCGCAGCCTTGCGCGAACAGGAACGTATTGGCCATGCCGCCACCGATGATCAGCTGGTCGACCTTCCGCGCCAGATGGCCGAGCACCGCCATCTTGGTCGAGATCTTGGCGCCGCCGACCACGGCGGCGACCGGATGAGTCGGCTTTTCCAGCGCCCGGCCGAGCGCGTCCAATTCCGCCTGCATCAGCCGGCCGGCCGCCGTCGGCAGGCGCCGGGCGATACCCTCGGTCGACGCGTGTGCCCGGTGCGCGCAGGAGAACGCATCGTTGACATAGACGTCGCCGAGCTGGGCGAGCTTGTCCGAGAACGCCGGATCGTTCTTTTCCTCTTCGGCGTAGTAACGCAGGTTCTCCAGCACCACGATGTCGTCCGGGCCGGCCTTGGCAATGGCCTGTTCGGCGGCCTCGCCGACGCAATCGGTGCCGAACACCACACGGCGGCCGGCCGCTTTCTCCAGCGCCGCCGCCACCGGCTTCAACGACATTTCCGGCACCCGCTGACCCTTGGGCCGGCCGAAGTGCGAGATGACGATGACCTTGGCGCCCTTCTTGATCAGGTCTTCCAGGGTCGGGACCGTGCGGTCGATGCGCGTGGTGTCGCTGACGTTGCCGTCGCGCATCGGCACGTTGAGATCGGCGCGCACCAGCACGCGGCGGCCCTGGAGGTCGATGTCGTCGATGGTCTTGAAGGCGGTCATGTTCGGGTTCCCCTGTTGCGGTCCTGATGCACCTAGCGTTTCAGGCGCTTGATCTGTTCTTCGGCTTCCTTGGCCTTGGCGGTCTCGCCGAGCACGCGGTAGGCGTTGGCGAGACGCTGCCAGCCGGCCAGGTCGTCCGGTTGTTCCTTAAGCCGGTCGGCGAGGCGCTGCACCATGGAGCGGATCATCGCCTGGCGGTCGCCGGCCGACATGCCCTCGGCCGCTTCCATCTGCTCGCGCGTCGGGCCCGGCTGTGCGGCGGCTGGCGGCGCCGGGTCGGCCTTGGCCTCGGTCTTGGGGGGGCCGAGTAGCTGGGCGGCCAGCGTCGGCTCTATGCTGTTGGGTTCGATCTTGAGTTCCTGCGCGGCCTTGTCGATGCCGGCCTGGACTGTCGGGCGCCAAGGGGCGTCGGGCGGCGAGACGGCGAGCAGATCGACCCAGCCCTGCATCGCCTCCTTGATCTTGCCGGCCTGGGCGTTGGCCAGGGCCAGGTAGTAGCGCGGCCTCGGCCGGCGCGCATCCACCGAAAGCGCCTTAGCAAACAATTGCCGCGCCTCGCCGCCGATCTTGCGGTTGTCGGCGATGACCAGCGCCTCGGCGAGTTCGACCATGACGTCGGCGTCTTCGGGCGCCAGTTCGGCGGCGCGCCGGAGCGCCTTGATCGCATCGGCCTCGCGCTGGAGCGTGAGATAGGTGCGGCCGAGCAAAAGCCATCCCTTCAGATTGCTCGGGTCCTGCTCCAGGCGCTGGGCCAGTTTGGCGGCCAGCGACGACATTTCGCCGGCCTGCTGGCGCTCCTGGTCGGCCTGCTTTTCGGCGGCGATGTTGCGCCCGGCATGCGGCACGTTCGGGTATTCAGGCGTACCGAGGTGGAAATAGAGCCCAAGACTGAGCGCCGGCACGCCGACACCGATCGCCGCCGCCGTCATCCAGCGCGTCGAGCCGCCGGCTCTCGGCGCGTGGTCGGCGGCGCCCGGCTCGGCGCCACTCTCGGCAACATTGAGAATGCGCCGCTCGATTTCGGCCCGCGCCGCGGTCGCTTCGGCCTCGCCGATCTGGCCGCGCTCCAAATCGCTCTCAAGCTCGGCAAGCTGGTCTTTGTAGACGGCGAGATCGTAATCCATGCGCGCCGCCGCCGCCTTCGGCCGGCGCAACAGCGCCGCCAGCAGCACCGCCACCACCAGCACCAACAGCAGGCCGGCCGCGATCACAAGCGCCGTCATGGCTTGCCGTCCTTCAGCAGCGCATTCAAGCGGCGGCGTTCCTCGTCGGTGAGTTCCTTGACGCCGCCGGTGGTCGCGATGGTGCGCTGGCGGCGGAAATAGGCGAAGGCGCCGAACAGCGCGAACAGGACGATGATGGCGGGACCGGCCCAGAGCGCCAGGGTCGAGACTTTGAACGGCGGCTTCAGCAGGACGAAATCGCCGTAGCGCGAGACCACGTAGTCGATGACTTGGCTGTCGCTGTCGCCGGCGGTGATGCGCTCGCGCACCAGAAGGCGGAGGTCGCGTGCCAGCGTTGCATCGGAATCGTCGATCGACTGGTTCTGGCAGACCACGCAGCGGAGCCCCTTGGAGATGTCGCGCGCGCGGGACTCGAGCGCCGGATCGGCGAGCTTCTCACGTGGGTCGACGGCGCCGGCCGCGGGGACCAGAGTGCAAACGAGTGCCAGCGCGAGCAACAACCGGGTCACGTTACGAGCCTCCCTGCTTGCGCAGTTTTTCGATCAGCGGACCGACGACGTCTTTCCAGACTTCCGGCGTGAGCGGGCCGATGTGCTTGTAGCGGATGACGCCCTTGGCATCGACCAGGAAGGTCTCGGGCGCGCCGGTGACGCCGAATGCAATCGCCGCCTTGGAACGCGGATCGTCGCCGACCAGGGTGTAGGGGTCGCCATAGCGCTTGAGCCAGGCGGGGCCGGCGGCCGGATCCTCCTCGCGCCAGTCGATGCCGTGGATCGGCACCCAGCCCTTGGCCTTTATTTCCATCAGGAACGGATGCTCGACCCGGCAGGCGACACACCAGGAACCGAAAATATTGACCAGCGAGACCTGGCCCGGAAGATCCGTCGACGCAAACCCCTTGGCGCCGCGGCCCTGGATCGGCGGCAGGTCGAAAGCGGGCACCGGTTTGCCCTGGAGCATGTTCGGGAGCCTCTTCGGGTCCTTGGTTAGGCCGACGGCGAAATAGCCGGCGATGACCAGGAACAGCGCCAGCGGCGCGATGAAAAAGAGACGGCAGTTCATGTTGCCGCTCCCGTCAGGCGCCGGCCGGCTGTGCCGCGGCGCGGCGGCTCGAACGCGGTGCGCCGACCCGGTATCGGCGGTCGCTCAGGCTGAGCACGCCGCCGAAAATCATCACCAGGGTCCCCGCCCACATCCAGGCCACCAGCGGATTGAAGTAGAGCCGCGTCACGTAGGCGCCGGCCGTGCCCTCGGCATCGCCGATGACGGCGTAGAGATCGCCAGCCATGGTGGTGTGGATGGCGGCCTCGGTGGTCGGCATGCCGCCGACGTTGTAGGTGCGTTTCTCGGCGACCATGTCGACGACATGCTTGCCGCCGGAAGTCACTTCGAAGCGGCCGTCGAGGGCTTTGTAGTTGGGGCCGGTGTTCTCCCAGGCGCCTTTGAAGGTGAAGGTGTAGCCGGATATCTCGACGCTGTCGCCCGGCTTCATGGTCTGGATGCGCTCCTCGGTCCAGCCGCCGGCGCCAGCCATTCCGGCGATGGCGATGGCCAGCCCTAAGTGCCCGAGCGTCATGCCCCAGCTCGCGCGCGGCACGCGCTTCAACCGCTCCCAGGCGCCGGCGGGCGCCGAGAACAGCCGGAGCCGCCCGGCCAGTTCGGTCAGCGTACCGATGGCGAGCCAAACGGCGAGACCGAGACCGATGGTGGCGAAGATCGGGCCGTCGGAATGCACCACCCAGGCGGCTGCCGAGGCGACCAGCGCGAGCAGGAAGGCGAGGCGGAGCCGGCCTAGTGCCGCCAGCGCGTCGCCGCGCTTCCAGTTGAGCATCGGGCCGATTGCCATGGCGGCGATCATCGGGATCATGATCGGGATGAAGACGGCGTTGAAGAAGGGCGGGCCGACGGAGACCTTGGCGCCACCGACGGCATCGAGGAACAGCGGGTAAAGCGTGCCCAGCAGCACCGCGGCCGCGCCGGTCGCCATCACCAGATTGTTGAATAGGAGCGCGCCCTCGCGGCTGATCGGCTGGAACAGGCCCGTCGATGCCAGCTTCGGCCCACGCCAGGCATAGAGCGAGAGCGAGCCGCCGATGACGACGATCAGTAATGCCAGGATGAAAACACCGCGCGCCGGATCGGTGGCGAAGGCGTGGACCGAGGTCAGGACGCCCGAGCGCACCAGGAAGGTGCCGAGCAAAGAGAGCGAAAACGTGATGATGGCGAGCAGCACGGTCCAGCCCTTCAGGCTGTCGCGCTTCTCGACCACGCTGGCCGAATGCAGCAGCGCGGTGCCGGCCAGCCAGGGCATGAACGACGCGTTCTCGACCGGGTCCCAGTACCACCAGCCGCCCCAGCCAAGTTCGTAATAGGCCCACCATGAGCCGAGCGCGATGCCGCCGGTAAGGAAGCACCAGGCAGCCATGGTCCACGGCCGTACCCAGCGCGCCCAGGCGGCATCGACGCGGCCCTCGATCAACGCCGCGATGGCAAACGAGAAGGCCATGGAAAAGCCGACGTAGCCGAGATAGAGCATCGGCGGGTGGAAGGCGAGGCCGGGATCCTGCAAAAGCGGGTTCAGGTCGCGCCCGTCGGCTGGCGGCGGGAACATGCGCTCGAACGGGTTCGACGTCAGCAGCATGAACAGGTAGAAGCCGACCGCGATCAACGCCTGGACCGAGAGCACGCGCGCGCGAAGCGCCGGCGGCAGATTGCGTCCGAACAATGCTACCGCGCCGCCGAAGATGGCGAGGATGGTCACCCAGAGCAGCAACGATCCCTCGTGGTTGCCCCATACGCCGGACACCTTGTAGAGCATGGGCATGGCGGTGTTGGAGTTCCGGACCACGTTTACGACGCTGAAATCGGAAGTGACGTATAGGTGCGTCAGGCAGCCGAAGGCGATGGCGACGAGCGCGAACTGCGTCATCGCCGTCGGGCGCGCCAGCGCCATCCAGGCGGCATCGCCGCGTTCGGCGCCGATCAGCGGCAGGCTCGCCTGCACGATCGCCACGGCGAGCGCCAGGATCAGCGCGAAGTGCCCCAGTTCGGCGGTCATTTCGGTTTTGCCTCCGGCGGGGTCGGTTTCACTCCAGGATTGTCGGCTTTCCATTGGCCGGATTTCTTGATCGCCTCGGCAACCTCTGGCGGCATGTAGTTCTCGTCGTGTTTGGCCAGCACTTCCTCGGCGCGGAAGGTGGCGCCGTCGAAACGGCCCTCGGCGACCACGCCCTGGCCCTCGCGGAAGAGGTCGGGAAGGATGCCCTTGAAGCTGACCTTCACCGTATTCGCGGTGTCGGTGACGGTGAATAGCGTGACGCCGTCGCCCTTTTTCTCGACGCTTTTCTCCAGCACCAAGCCGCCCAGGCGCAGCCGCTGGCCGGGCTGCGTCGGCTTGGTGACGAGATCGGTTGGGCTGTAGAAAAAGACGATGCTGTCCTCGAACGCCATGAGTACCAGGCCCGCCGCCGTTCCCAGCAGCGCCAGCGCGATGACGACGAACGTCAGGCGCTTGTGCTTACGCTTCATCGGCGTCTGCTCCCGTGGCGGCGGCGTTGCGCCGACGGTGGGCGGGCTGAAGCCCGGCAAGTTCCGCTTCGGTCGCGCGCTGAAAACGCCGGCCGGCGACGAACAGGCCGACCAGCACCGCGGCGACGATGCCGTAGGCCGGCCAGATGAAGGCGGCGTAACCGCCCATGGCGAGAAAATCGGCCATCTCAGTCGTCTCCCTGTCCGAGCGCCTGGGCCTCGGCCTCGGTGCCGGCGGAATGCACCTGGCGCAACCGCAGCGCCCTAATCTTCATGGCGTTGATCTCGCCTCGGATGCGGATCAGGAGCAGCCAGATGTAATAGGCCTTGAACGCTAGCGCCATCAGGATCAGCGGTGTCAGCATGCTGGGGTGAATGGCGGGGCCGCCCATCTTCACCACACTCGCCGGCTGGTGCAGCGTGTTCCACCAGTCGACCGAAAACTTGATGATCGGCACGTTGACGAAACCGACCAGCGCCAGGATCGCGGCCGCCTTGGCGCCGCGCTCGGCATCGTCGAAGGCGTCTTGCAGCGCCATGTAACCGAGATAGAGGAAGAACAGGATCAACACCGAGGTCAACCGCGCATCCCAAACCCACCAGGTTCCCCACATCGGCTTTCCCCAAAGCGAGCCGGTGACGAGCGCCAGGAAGGTGAATCCGGCACCAACGGGGGCCGTGGCGCGTGCCGCCAGATCGGCCAGCGGATGCTTCCAGATCAGCGCCACGCCGCTGGCGATGGCCAGCGCGGTATAGCAAAACAGCGCCATCCAGGCCGACGGCACGTGGATGTACATGATCCGCACGGTCTCACCCTGCTGGTAATCCGCCGGCGACGAGAACAGCGCGAAATAGAGCCCGGCGGCGCCGAGCGCCAGCGTCAGGCCGGCCGCCCACGGCTGGATGACGTCGGCTAACCGGAGAAAGCGGGTCGGGTTGGCGAAGCGGTGCAGCATGGTTGTGGTTATTACAGGTTCCAGGCGTCAAATCCAGAATTCAGCCGAGGCGTCATGTTTACAGATATGGGGTCGAAAGCGCCTTGAGGCATGTCAATAATGGCAAAAATCCGCACTTTTCACCCCCGCAGCGCCTGGCGCAGCGCCGCCGCGCTCGCCCAGAGCGAAAGCGGCTGCAGGCCGACGACCAGCGCGCTCAGGATCAGCACGTGCGAACGCCACGGTAGCCCGGTCAGTGCCGCATCGACGGCGCTGGTGCCGAAGATCAGGATCGGGATGTAAAGCGGCAAGATCAGGAGGCTGATCAGCACGCCGCCGCGCCGCGCACCCAGGATCAGCGCCGCGCCGATGGCGCCGACCAGACTGAGCGCCGGCGTGCCGAGGGCCAGGGTGAGCACCAGGATGGCGAAGCCGGCCTGATCCATGTTCATCAACACGGCCAGCAAGGGTGCCGCGACGATCAGCGGCAGCCCGGTGGTCAGCCAGTGCGCCGTTACCTTGGCGGCGACCGTCGCTTCCAGCAGCACCGGCTGCATGATCAACAATTCCAGGCTGCCGTCCTCGTAATCGGCCTGGAACAGGCGCTCCAGCGACAGCATCGAGGCGAGCAGCGCCGCCACCCAGATGACGCCGGAACTGATCCGCGCCAGGACGCCCGGTTCCGGCCCGACGCCGAACGGAAACAGCACCACGGCGAGGACGAAGAACATCACCACCATGACGTTATCCATGCCCTGGCGCATGGCCAGGCGGAGGTCGCGCCTGACGATCTCAATGAATACCGGCATCGAAGACCTCCTCTGCCTGAAATTCGGCGAGGTTGAGGACGCGGGCGTCGTCGAGGGCGATTTCGGTGTGGGTCGAGGCGACGACCATGCCGCCGCCGGCGCGATGCCGGGCGAGGGCGCGTTCGAAACGCCCGATGGTGTCCTGGTCAAGCGCCGTGGTCGGCTCGTCGAGCAGCCACAGCGGTGCCGGGTGGGCGAGAATACGGGCCAGATTGACCCGGCGTTTCTGGCCGGCCGAGAGGAAGCGCCCCGGCACATCGGCCAGATTTCCGATGGCGAAAGCGTCGAGCGCCGCCGCCACGCCGTCGCCCTTGCCGCGAAGCCGGGCCCAGAAACCGACGTTCTCGCTGACCGTGAGGACCGGTTTCACCGCATCGTGGTGTCCGACGTAATGCAGGCGGCTGAAGTGGATTTCGGGTTCGTCGGTTACGCTGGCGTCGTGCCACGCGAGGGCACCGGCGGCCGGCTGCAACAGGCCGGCCATGATCCGGAGAAGGCTGGATTTACCCGAGCCGTTGGGTCCCCTGAGCA
>JAYOXJ010000029.1:12944-18104 GCA_038152725.1 Rhodospirillaceae bacterium | reverse complement strand
TCTTCATCAGCGCGCTGGTCAGCATCGATGCAGCGACGCTGGAGAACGGCTGCCTCGAGCTATGTGCCGGCCACCACCAGGAAGGCTTGTTCCGATCCTGGGAGCCGCTCACCGAAAAGGACATGAAGGGCATGGACTTCGTCGCCTGCCCGACAGCGCCCGGCGACGTGGTGTTCTTCGACTGCTACGCGCCGCACCAGTCCGAACCCAACATGAGCGACAGCGTCAGGCGCATCTACTACGCCACCTACAACCGGGCATCGGCCGGCGACCACATGGCGCAGTACTACGCCGACAAGCATAAGAATTTCCCGCCGGACGTCGATCGCGACCCTTCGAAGACCTATGTCTTCCGCGTCTGATCGTCAGTCGGCCTGGCTGACCGTGATCCGCGCCAGATAGTCGCTGATGCGCGGAAACACCTTCGAGGTAGCTCGTTTGACATCGTTCGGGTAGTCGATCTCGATCCACGGGATACCGGTGATATCCTCGACCACGAAGGTGCCGACCGGTTCCGACTTCATCACGGCGCACATGGCGCGTTCGTAGGCGCCCTCGATAGCACCGCTGGCGATGATCTTGTCCGCTTCGTCCATGATCCTGGCGGCGATGCGTCCGTCCATCTTCATGAACCCGGGCCACTCGCCGACCGAGTCGTGCTCGGCTTCGACGATCTTGCCGAAATCGACCAGCACGCCGTCCTTCAGGCAGAGCTTCACCGGATCGTCCTCCGACTGGAACTCGCGATCGAAGACGAAGCTGTTGCGGTCGGGCGATACAATCAGCTTTTCCAGCATCAGCGGGTGGTAGAGCACGTCGGCGTCCATGAACATCACGTCGCCGCCGCCGCGCAGCAAGGGCGCGCCGCAGGCCAAGGACAGGATCGGACCTTCGCGGTAACGCGGGTTCTCGATGGCGCGGATGAAGCCGGGACGCGAGACGCGCTCTGCTTCGCGGATCAGGTCGTCCTTGCGATGGCCGACGATCAGTACCAGCTGCTCGACGTTGTGCGCCTGGAGGAGTTCGATATGGCGTTCCAGCAACGTCTGGCCCTCGAACTGCAACAGGGCCTTGGGCAGGTCGTCGTTATTGTCGCCGAACAGACGGCGGCCGAGACCGGCCGCCAGCATCAATGCCTTCATGATTCCCGCAATCCTTCACGCCACGGTGCCCCCCGCTCGATGGGGCCGTTTAATAGAGCGCGACGGGTTCAGCCGCAATACCCGTTTTCTTTGAACCAGCGTACGGCATCGGCGAGCGCTTCCTTGGTCGACCTCGGCGCGTAACCGAGTTCGTGCTTGGCCCGGGCGGAAGAGAAATACATGCGCTTTTTCGCCATGCGCACGCCATCGACGGTGGCGAAAGGTTCACGCCCCGAGACCCGCGCCCACAGTTCCGCCATGGCGGCGATCGGCATGATCAAGTCGTGCGGCAATTGCTTGGTCGGCGGCCGGCGGCCGGTCAGCCGCGCGATCTCGGCCAGGATGTCCTTGAGGCTCATGTCGTCACCGCCGAGCACGTAGCGCCGGCCCACCTCGCCCTTGTCGAACGCGAGCAGATGGCCTTCCGCCACATCGTCGACGTGCACGACGTTGAGGCCGGTATCGACGAAGGCCGGCATCTTGCCCGACGCCGCCTCGACGATCATGCGCCCGGTCGGTGTTGGCTTGACGTCGCGCGGGCCGATCGGCGTCGACGGGTTGACGATCACCACCGGCGCACCGGTCTCAGCGATCACCGCGCGGACCGCCTCCTCGGCGCGGAACTTGGAGCGTTTGTATACGCCGATCATGTCATCGTAACCGACAGGCGTTTCCTCGTCGGCCTGGCCGCCCGGCACATTGCCGAGCACGGCCACCGAACTGGTGTAGACGATGCGTCCGACACCCGCCGCATGCGCCGCGCGCACGATGGCGACGGAGCCATCGACGTTGGCGCGGAACATGGCCTCAGGTTCGGCCGTCCACAGCCGGTAGTCGGCGGCGACGTGAAAGACACCGCCGCAACCGGCGACGGCGGGCGCGAGCGATTCGGGCACCATTAAATCGCCCTCGACGATCTCGACATCGAGGCCGGCGACGTTCCGCCTGTCGCTTGACGGGCGCATCAGCACGCGAACGCGTTCGCCACGCGTCAAAAGGGCGCGGGCCACCGCCGACCCGATGAATCCCGAAGCCCCGGTGACGAGCATCATCAGCAGTGCCTCCGGGCCTTTCGGATGGCCGTCAAATATATGTGAAGAAAGGCCAAAATCGGGTTTCTCCTGGCCAACGGCGCGGGTTTCGGCTAGAAGGCGCCGATCAGGCCTTCACCTTTAAGGGTTTAGTCCCTATTTTCAATGGCAAGGATGCCATCATGCCGGAAAAACTGACCGTCCTGCTCGCCAGCCCGCGCGGTTTCTGCGCCGGCGTCGAACGCGCCATCGAAATCGTCGAGCGTGCGCTCGAACGCTATGGCCCGCCAGTCTACGTGCGCCACGAGATCGTGCACAACAAGCATGTGGTCGATTCGCTGCGTCACAAGGGCGCGGTGTTCGTCGAGGAAGTGGACGACATTCCGGCCGGCGCCCACGCCATCTTCAGCGCGCACGGCGTCGCCGCCAGCGTTGTCGAGGCGGCACGCGAGCGCAAACTCGAAGTTGTCGATGCGACCTGCCCCCTGGTCTCCAAGGTGCACAAGGAAGGCCAGAACCACGTCAAGAAGGGCCGTCAGGTGATCCTCATCGGCCACGCCGGCCATCCCGAGGTCGAAGGCACCAAGGGTCAGATTCTGGGCGGCGTGCTGCTGGTCAACACCGTCGAGGACGTCGAGACCCTCGAAGTCACCGACCCCAAACAGCTTTCCTACGTGACGCAGACGACCCTCAGCGTCGATGATACCCGCGACGTGATCACCGCGCTGAAGAAGCGTTTTCCAGAGATCGTCGGGCCCGACGTCAAGGACATCTGCTACGCCACCCAGAACCGCCAGGACGCCGTCCGCAAGCTGGCGCCGAGTGTCGACCTGCTGCTCGTCGTCGGTGCCCAGAACAGCTCGAACTCGAACCGGCTACGCGATCTGGGCGCGGCCATGGGCAAGCCGAGCTACCTGATCGCCGATGCCGGCGACTTCAATCCCGCCTGGCTTTCCGGCGTCGCCGCCGTCGGCCTCACCGCCGGCGCCTCGGCGCCCGAGGAACTGGTGCAGGGCGTCATTCTCAAGCTTTCGGAATTCCGCGACGTCGAAGTGCGCAAGCTCTCCGAGATCGAGGAAAACATCACCTTCAAACTGCCGCGCGAGCTTCTCCATCCGGACGAGATCGCCGGCGCCGCCGACTGACGAGGTTTACGCCCGATGGCCGTTCCCCTGATCCAGCAAATCCGTGTCGGCGCCTACATCATGAAGCAGCGCCTCCAGGGCAATCAGCGCTATCCGCTGGTGCTCATGCTGGAGCCGCTGTTCCGCTGCAACCTGGCTTGCCCGGGCTGTGGCAAGATCGACTACGAAGACCAGGTGCTGAACAAGCGCCTTTCGGTTGAGGAATGCCTGGACGCCGTCGATGAGTGCGGCGCGCCGGTGGTTTCCATTCCCGGCGGCGAGCCGCTGATCCACAAGGAGATCCGCGAGATCGTCGAGGGCATTATCAGCCGCAAGAAGTTCGTCTATCTCTGCACCAATGCGCTGTTGCTGGAAAAGAAGCTCGACCAGTTCAAGCCGACGCCCTACCTGACCTTCTCGGTCCACCTCGACGGGCTCGAAGCGCACCACGACAAGGCTGTGGCCCAGAAAGGCACCTTCCAGAAAGCTGTCTCCGCCATCCGCGAAGCCAAGCGGCGCGGTTTCCGGGTCAACGTCAACTGCACGCTGTTCAATCAGATGAGCGCCGAAGAGGCCTCCGAGTTCTTCGATTTCTGCATGCACGATCTCGGCGTCGAGGGCATCACCATTTCGCCGGGCTACGCCTACGAGCGCGCGCCCGACCAGGAGCACTTCCTGACCCGGCGCAAGACCAAGCAGCTGTTCCGCGACATTCTCGCCCGGCCCGGCGCCAAACACTGGCGCTTCAGCCAGTCGACGCTGTTCATGGACTTCCTCGCCGGCAACCAGAGCTACCACTGCACGCCCTGGGGTAACCCGACGCGCAACATCTTCGGCTGGCAGCGCCCCTGCTACCTGCTCTCGGAGGGCTACGCGCCGAGCTTCAAGTCGCTCATGGAAGAGACCGAGTGGGACAGCTACGGCACCGGCAACTACGAGAAGTGCGCCAACTGCATGGTCCACTGCGGCTACGAGGCAACCGCCGTCGCCGACACGGTGGCGCATCCGATGAAGGCGTTGAAAGTTTTCCTCGGCGGCTATCGCACCGACGGTGACATGGCGCCGGAAATCTCGCTCGATAACCAGCGCCCGGCCGAGTACGTGTTCGACGGTCTGGTCAAGACCATGACGCAGAAGCGCGAGGAAGAGGAAGCCCGCCTAAAGGCTTCCCGGGAAGCCAAGGCCGCCGCCGGCCAGGCGAGCGACGCCGCGTAAGGTTCCGAACGCCCGTTTCGAATTCGCCCCCAGTTTGATCAGCCTCGGCACTTCCAGCGGCCGGCGCGCCAGCGCCTGCAGCAGCCTGCGGTAGTTGATGCCGCCGTCGCGCGTCAGACATTTCAGCACCCAGCCGGGCACGTCGTGGGTATCGGGGTCGGAGACCGCGCGCAACACCAGGAACGGCACCCCCGCCTCGGCGGCGATGGCGGCGACGGCATGGCTCTCCATGTCGCAAGCGACGGCGCCGGTGGCTTCGAAGAGTGCGCGTTTGGCGTCGGTCGATGCGATCATGGCGTCGACGCCGAGCAGATCGCCCTGAACCACGGAAAGCCCTTGCGTCACACGTTGGTGCACGGCTACACGCCATGAAGTCGTGGTCTCGAAGCGCGCGTCCGCCGTGACGACGGCTCCGGCCAGTACCAGGTCGCCGGCTCGTACATGGGCCGCCAGACCGCCGCAGACACCGAAACTGACCAGCGCCTGGGCGCCTTCGGTAAGCAATCGGCGCGCGCCCTCGGCGGCGCTGTCGCGGCCGACGCCGGCGAAGGTCAGGAGATCCGAGTCGGTGCCACCGGCCGCCAGGCAATCGGTTTCGCGCCTGAGCCCGGAGACGACGCCGACGCGCATGGCCTACATCCTGAACAC
>JAYOXJ010000029.1:7032-12934 GCA_038152725.1 Rhodospirillaceae bacterium | reverse complement strand
TTCTCGCGGCCGACGCCGGCGAAGGTCAGGATATCGGAACTCGAAACGCCCGCAGCGGCCAGACATTCGGTCTCGCGCCGGAGCCCGGAGACGACGCCGACGCGCATGGCCTTACATCCCGTGCTCGGTACGGGCGGCGTTGCGTTTGCGGAGATTGCGGTACCGCGCCAGCGTCCACAGCGGGAAATAGGCGCTGTAGCCGTGGTAGCGCAGATAGAACACGCGCGGAAAACCGACGGCATTGAAGTATTCCTCCTGCCACTTGCCCTCCTTGCGCGGGCTTTTCAGCAGGTATTCGATGCCGCCATTGACGGCGACACTGTCGACTTCGCCGGCGGCCATCAGGCCGAGCACCGCCCAGGCGGTCTGCGACGGCGTCGACACCTTGACCTCGTCACGGCGATGCTGCCAGTAGCTGGCGCAATCCTCGCCCCAGCCGCCATCGGAACGCTGGCGGCCCTTCAGCCAATCGACGGCCTTACGGATGTAGGGCGCCTGCATGTCCTCGCCGGCCGCGTTGAGCGCACACAGCACCGACCAGGTGCCGTAGACGTAGTTGTTGCCCCAGCGTCCGAACCAGCTGCCGTCCTCTTCCTGTTCGCGGACGAGATAGTCGATGGCGCGGGCCACGGCCTCATGGTCGCGCGCGTAGCCGAGTTGCACCAGCATGGAAAGGCAGCGTGCGCTGACGTCCGCCGTCGGCGGGTCCAACAGCGCGCCGTGATCGGCGAACGGGATGTGCTGCAGCGTGTGGTATTCGTTATCGATGTCGAAGGCACCCCAGCCGCCGTTGGCGCTCTGCATGCCGAGAATCCACTCGACCCCGCGCGCGATGGCTTCGGCGTAGCGTTCCGGATCGGCGCGGTGCAGCGCCATCACCACGACGGCGGTATCGTCGACGTCGGGGTAGTAGTCGTTCCAGTACTGGAAGGCCCAGCCGCCCGGTCGCAGGCCAGGCGCTTTCACCGCCCAGTCGCCGACCACGTCGAGGATCTGGCGATCCCTGAGCCAGTCGGATGCGCGCAGCAGCATGTCGTCGGTGCCCTCGCCGCCGGTCTCCAACAACGCATGTGCGGCCAGCGCCGTATCCCACACCGGAGATAGGCACGGCTGGCAGTAGCCGCTGTCGCCATGGAACACCAGGAGCTTGTCGATCGACTCGCGTGCGATCTTGTAGTGCGGATGTTCGCGGTCATAGCCGAGCGCATCGAACGCCATCACCGCGTTGGCCATGGCCGGGAAGATGGCGCCAAGTCCATCCTCGCCGTTGAGACGTTCGGTGATGAAGTTGACCGCCTTGTCGACGGCGAATTTCTCGACCGCCTTTGGAAACAATCCTTCGAGCGGCCGGATGATGCTGTCGATCAGCAGCGTCAGGCTGCCGAGCCAATGGCCGGTCGGATTGACTAGGTACTTGCGGACCTGGTCGGCCGGCACGACGAACAGTTCGCGGATGTCGACGCCGCGCGGGTTCCTGGCCTTGGGCTTGAGCACGGCGAGGATCAGCAGCGGCACCATCACGGTGCGCGACCAGTACGACACCTTGTCCATGTGGAACGGGAACCACTTGGGCAGCAGCAACGCCTCGACCCGCATCACCGGCACGGCGCGCCAGGGCACCTGTCCGAACAACGCAAGCGCGATCCGCGTAAAGACGTTGGCACGCGCCGCGCCGCCGTGCGCCAGGATGGCGTCGCGCGCACGCTGCATATGCGGCGCATCGGGGCTGTCGCCGGTCATTTTGAGCGCGTAGTACGCCTTGACCGAGGCGCTGATGTTGAAGTCGCCGTCGTGATAGAGTGGCCAGCCGCCGTGCTTCTCCTGAGTGGCGCGCAGATACTTGGCGAGTTTCTGCTCGACCTCGTCATCGATGGTGCCGAGGTAGTGGTTGAGGAAAATGTACTCGGCCGGAATGGTCGCATCGGCTTCGAGTTCGAACGCCCAATGGCCTTCAGTGGCTTGCCGCCTGGCGAGCCAATCGCGGGCGTCTTCGATAACACCTTCGATCTCGCGTTCGTCGGAAGCTGCGGCTTGTTCGACCGGCGTAACGCGTCGATCTATCATCACCCTGCTCTTGGGCCTTCTGGGGTCGTGGCCGTTGGGCGCCGTCTCCGTAACATCCCGGGAAATTCCTCGGTGGGAGACTCGCAATTTGCGCTTTGTGTCAAAAAATATTCACAAATTCAAGGCCTACGGCGCAATATTGTTTACATTCAGCGCCAATTCGGCGGCCTTGCGGCCGGATCGGATGGTTCCCTCGATGGTCGCCGGCAGGCCCGTATCGGTCCAATCGCCAGCCAGCCACAGGTTGGCGCAGGCGGTTGCGGCTGGTGGACGAAGCGCGACCTGATCGGGCGTCTGGGCGAAGGTGGCGCGCTTCTCGCGGATGATGCGGAATGGCCCCATAGGCGCCTCGCCAAGCCCCAGAATGCGCCGGATATCGGCCCACAGCGCCGATGCGATGGTGTCGTCGCTGCCCGCCGCCAGGGCGTCAGCGGCGCTCACCGTGATCGACACCACATCACCACGGCGAAACAACCATTCGGCGGTGCCGCCGACGACACCGACAAACCCGGAAAAGCCCGTCGTCACGGCTTCCGGTGGCAATACGAAATGCCCGTTGACGATGGCCTGAAACCGATCCGGGGCAGTCGTTCCCGGCAACAATCTCGCCGCCGCGGCCGCAGGCACGGCGAGAATGACCGAATCGGCCGGCCCCAGTTCGATTTCATCGCCGGCGGCGATGGCGGTGACACGGTTGCCCTCAATCTTGAGTTCGCGGAGCCGGTCGCCGAAGCGCACCTCGGCGCCATGAAGTTGCAGATATGCCAGCGCCGGGTCGACGAAGCTTTCGCTGAGCCCTTCCCTTGCGATCAAGGGCCGGCAGGCCGCGGCGCCCTTGCCGAAAGTCTCGCGTACCACCGCCCACATCAATTCAGCCGATGCCTCAGCCGGTTCGGTATTCAGGATCGAAACGATCAGCGGCCGCCAGAACCGGCGCCAGAGCTGGCCGTCCGTCTTGATACATTCGCCGATGGTCGTCCCCCGTCCTGCCCGGGCCAACCGCCAAGCGCCGAGATAATCGCGCGCACGCGTTCCCGGCACACGGCGATGCGAACAGAAGATCGACCACGGCACGGCACCGCGGTCGGGTTTCAGCGTCCATTCGATTCCTGCATCGAGATCGACGAAACGGAACTCGGCACGTTCGGGCCCGGCGAGCGTGCCTGACGCTCCGATGGTTTCAAGAAACGCGAGGGCGGCATGGTTACCGCTCAGCAACAGATGATTGCCGTTGTCGATGCGCCGGCCGAGCACGTCGTCGTCGTAGGACCGGCAGCGCCCGCCGGCATGGCCAGCCGCTTCGTGAAGCGTCACGGCAATGCCGGCCTCGGCCAGCCGGACCGCGGCGGAAAGGCCGGCCAGTCCGGCGCCGATGACGTGGACGCGGGGTGCGTCGATCACAGCACACCGTAGCGGAACGCCACCCATAGCTTGGTCAACTTGGATAACGACACCGGTTGGGCGAGGTTCTGCCAGCCGCGCCATTGCAGGCGCTGGAGAATGCGGTGGTATACCTGCAGCATCATCATCGCCGGGCGCACGCGCGCCGGATCGCAGTTGGCGGCAAGGGCGAGCGCGTCGGCGAACTGGTGCTCGGCGACACCTGCCAGCACCTCGCATACTTGATGCAGGCGCGGGTGGGAAAGCACATGCGCCAGGTCTTCGGTCTCGGCGATGTCGTGGGCGGCGAGCACGTCGGCCGGCAGGTAGAGCCGGTCGCGCTCGGAATCCTCGACCACGTCGCGCAGGATGTTGGTCAATTGCAGTGCCATGCCCTCGGCGAAGGCCAGCCGCTGTCCGATCTCCGGCGGCAATCCGAATATCCGCGTCGACAGCCGGCCGACGGCACAGGCGACGCGGTCGCAATAGAGGGTCAGCTCATCCATGTCGGCGATGCGCATGCGCGCACCCGCATCCATTTCCATGCCGGCGATGACGGCGAGGAAATCCTCCTTGGCCAGGTCGAACGCCTCGATGGCCGGCAGCAAGGCCTGCGCCGTGAGGTCGCGCGGATGGCCGCCGTAGAGGCGTTCGATCTCTCCCCGCCAGTTGCCGAGCGCCAGACGCTTGGCCGCCTCTTCGCCGGCATCGTCGGCGATATCGTCGACCTCGCGGCAGAACGCATAGACGGCGAACATCGCCTGGCGCTCGCGCTCCGGCATGCGCCGCATGGCCCAATAGAATGACGTGCCGGCACGGCGCACCACCGCCTCGGCATGGGCGGCTGGGTCGACGGTGTCGTCGAGGTGGCTCGGTGCGGCAATGGTCTCGTTCATGGCCGCCATGGATACACGACCATGGAAGATTCGTCACCCCGAACCGTAATGCCGTCCCTTCCACGCCCCGCCCCGGCCGCGCCAGTGGCGCCAGGCCGACGACAATGTCATCAGCGTGTAGAGCCCGGCCGTCAGCGGCAAGACGAGGCCATGCCATGCCGGCTGGCGATAGAGCCGGAGCGTCGGCGCATAGGCGCGCAGCATCAACAGCCAGGCCGCGCCGCCGATGGCGACGAGCGGTACGGATGCCAAAATTGCACCACCGATCAGCGCTGCCGGCGGCGCTAGGTAGATCAGCGCCATACCGATGACCGTGCCGAGGAGTTGCAGCGGCGAGTGGTCGAGCTGCACGTAGGCAGTACGCGCGACCATGTCCCAAATCTCCGAAAGCCGGCCATAGGCACGAAGGCTTCGCGTGCGGGTGGCGAGGCCGAGCCAGATCGCCCCTTTTTCCTTGATCAACCGCGCCAGCGCGCAGTCGTCGATCAAGGCACCTCGAATGGCGGCAATGCCGCCCGCCGCTTGCAGCGTCGCACGCCGGACCAGCATACAGCCACCGGCGGCAGCGGCGACTTTCGATTTCTGATCGCTGACCGCCGGAAACGGATAGAGTTTCTGGAAGAAGAACACGAAGGCGGGGATCAGCCAGCGCTCCCAGAAGGCCTCGGCGCCCAGCATCACCATCAGCGAGACGAGGTGGCGGCCCTCGCGCTCGGCCTTGTCGACCAAGCGCTTCAAGTTACCCCGGTCGTGCGCGATGTCGGCATCGGTAAGCAGCAGGTATTCGGCATCGGGTGCGCGTTCGGCCGCCGCCGCGATGCCCTGGCTGACGGCCCAAAGCTTGCCGCTCCAACCAGCCTCGAGCGGCCGGCCGCCGACGACATGAAGACGCGCATCGCCCTCCCCGGCATTCATGGCGATTTCTTTCGTCCCATCGTCGCTATTGTCGTCGACGACGACAACGGTGAGCGCACCCGGATAGTCCTGGCCGAGCAGCGAGGCCACCGTCACACCGATCGTCGGCGCCTCGTTTCGCGCTGGAATGACGGCGGCGACCTCCGGCCAATGAGCGCGTTCGCCAGCCTCGCCCAGGCGCTGGTCGGCACGCCAGAAGCGATTGCGAAACAACAGCAGATAAATCCAGATCACCAGCGACAGCAGCGCCACCCAAGGCGCGGCATCGCAGAGCAGTTTGAGCGTCACCGCCGGAGACCCAGCGCCACCGGAAGGACGCCGAGCGCGCTTTGCCAAAGGTAACCCGGCTTGGAAAGCGCGACCCGGCCGGCGAGCGGATCCTCGGCGCGAAGTTTCCCCATCAGCCGTTCGGCGATGCTGACGATGGCACCGGATTCCATGGCGAGGCGTTTGCTCTTCAACCCGCCTGGCAGGCGCTTGGCCTCGTCCAGCAGCGGCTCGGTGGCATCCAGGCAGCGATCGATGACATGGCGCAGCGCCGGTGAACATTTCGGCCGGTCGAGGGGCTGGGCGCCGAGGCCCCTGTCGGGCAACCCGGCGCTGGGGGGCTCGTCCCCCGCGGGGGGGGGGGAGGCGGGCTGGGATGA
>JAYOXJ010000029.1:0-7022 GCA_038152725.1 Rhodospirillaceae bacterium | reverse complement strand
GGCGCGCCCCGGCGTAACATGGGGGCGGCGCGGGGGCCTCGGCGCCGATGCCCTTCTCGCGCATCCAGTCCTTGGGCAGATAGACACGGTCGAGCGTGCGGTAGTCGTCCTGGCAATCCTGCAGGTGATTGATCACCTGCAATGCATTGCAGAGCGCATCCGACGGGCCGTAGCCGTCGCGCCCGCCGCCGTGCAGATCGAGCAGGTAGCGCCCGACCGGCGCCGCGGAGCGGTCGCAATAGTGCAAGAGTTCGCCCCAGTCGGCGTAGCGCGTCTTCACCGCGTCCTGCTTGAAGGCGTCGATGAGATCGAGGCAATGCTGCGCCGTGGTGCCGGTCTCTGCCAGGCTCCGGCGCATGCGGTGCCCGGTATCGAAGGCGGCGTCGCCGGTATTTTCCCCCATCAGCGCGTGCTCGAAACCTTCCAGCCGGGCGATCTTGTCGGCGGCGGGGAGCGCGGCATTGTCGGCGATGTCGTCGATGGCGCGGGCGAAGCGATAGAACGCGGCGATATGCGGCCGCAGGCTGGCCGGCAGCAACCAGGACCCGACGGGAAAATTCTCGTAGGCCGCGTCCTTGCCGGACGGAGTCTCAACGGTCGCATTGGCGCCAAGAGCGCGATTTTCAGCCGGATCGGTCATGCGGTACGAAACCAAGCGGTTCGGTGCACGTCAAGGGTCGCGTCACGAATCAGGAATTGGCTGCGATGCGTTTCTTCAGTTCGTCCAGGAGCCCCTGGACGCCATTACCGTTCTGGCGAATGACCGAAGCGAATTCCTTTTGCTGGGTGATGCCCATGCTGAGGCCCTCGACCATGACGTCGATGATCTTGAAATTGCTGTCGGTGGCGGAGACCCGCCACGCCACTTCAACCGGCTTCAGACCGCCTGGACGGATGATCTCGGAATGCACGAGCACATCGTCACCGCGCTGTTCGGAGATTCCGACGCTGAGCGATTCGCCGGAATATTTGGCGAATCGGTCGGCATAGACCAGCACCAGCATATCCTCGAACAGCTTCAGGTATTCGGTTTTCTCGGCCTCGCTGGCGCCGCGCCAGTAGCGCCCGAGCACCCAGGCGGCGATGCGCTTGAAGTCGAAGTTTTCGAGCATCAGTACGCGGAACCGTTTGCGGCGTTCGGCCGTGTCGATATCCGGCGCGGCCAGCGATTTCACGGCCTTGTCGGCCAAACTCTCAATGAACTTCTTGGCGCCGACGGCGGGATCGGCCGCCGCGGCCGGCACCGCCGCACCGCCACCAAAGGCGAGCGCCACGACCAAGACAATAACTTTCGGAAAATGCCGAACCATACCCTACCTATTTTCTGCAACCCTGACCGCAACCTTACCAAAAACTTCTCGACGTTTGGGATCAAAAGGATTTTACCCGGCTAAATGTTCTCGTCAAAGCCGCGGAGAAGACTAAGCGGTCAATTCCAGGCCCGCGGATTGAACCAATAGACGGTCCGGTCGAGCGGGGTTTCCAGGGGCAATTCAGATTTTGCAGATTGAGGACGCGCCGTTCGCCCAACCGGGCGCGCTCGATATCGGCGCCGTGAAAATTTCCCCCGGAAACGTGGTGACTCGATGTATCGTCCGAAGCGGAAGATCAGTTCCCCGGGACGAGCACCACCTTGGAGGCCCGCGCGCGCCCGTTGGCGAGATCGTCGAAGGCGGCGGCTCCCTGGGAAAGGTCGCGCCGCTCGATCCACGCGAGATCACCCAGTGCCCCCTCGGAAATCGCCGTCACCGTCGCGCGGAAATCGACCATGGTATAGGTGTAGGTGCCGATGAAGGTGACTTCCTGCAGCGTAAACTTGCGGATGTCGGCGCCCGCCTCCCCATCCATCAAGCCGATATGGACGATGACGCCACCTGGGCGGATGGCGCGGCTGGCGAAAGTGCGTGTCCGACCACCGCCGACGGCGTCGATGACGAGGCCGAAGCCATTGGCCTCGACCGCCGCCGGATCGCTCGGATCGATCACGCTGAAGGCGCCTGCCGCTGCCACGGTTTCGCGGCGGAGCGGAGTGGTATCGGCGACGTGACTATCGCGGGCCCCGCGGCAGGCCAGCACCAACGCCGCCGAAAGGCCGACGGCGCCGCCACCGATGACAAGCGTACGCGTCTCACCCAGCGGCCGCCAAAGCGCTCGCTCGCCGACGCCGACCGCGTGCAGCGCCGTGGCGATTGGTTCGGTCAGGGCGGCATGGGCCGGATCCATGTCGTCGGGCACGGCCAGGATATTGGTTTCGGGAATACGCACGAGTTCGGCGAAGGCGCCCGGGCGCGGCGGCATGGAGATGATCTGACGCGACGCGCATAGATTGGCGCGCCCGCCCATGCAGTCGTCGCAGCGACCGCATGAGACCAGCGGATTGATGACCACGCGGCGGCCTTCGAAACGACCACTGAGCGCACGGCCGGCGGCTTCGTGACCCAGGATCAACGGCGCCGGGCGGCGTTCGTCGTGGCCGAAGTAAGCGTGCATGTCGGACCCGCAAATCCCGACGGCCTCGACCTTGACCACGACCTCGCCGGCTTCCGCCACCGGGTCGGGGGCATCTTGCAGTTCGATCCGGCCGGGACCGGTGTAGACCAGCGCCTTCATGATGTTTTCTCCAGTTGCGTTATTTCGCGGTGAATCCGCCGTCGACGGCGACCAGCTGTCCGGTGACGTAGGCCGAAGCCCTTGAGGCCAGAAACACGGCGGCGCCATCGAGATCGGCCATTTCACCGTTTCGCCCGATCGCCGTCATCGCCGCGTTGTGCGCCAGCTTTGCCGGATCGGCATAGACCGGCTTGGTCAGCGCGGTCTCGAAGAAACCGGGCACCAGCGCGTTGGCGACGATACCGTCCTTCGACCAAGCCTCGGCCATGGCGCGCGTCACCTGTGCGATACCACCCTTGGAGGCGCCATAGGCGATACCGTCGGCGAAGGCCCGGAAGCTCTGCAGCGAGGCGATGTTTATGATGTTGCCTTGGCCCTTCTCGCGCATCCCCGGCACCAGCGCCTGGGCCATGAAGAATGGCACCGTCAGGTTGATGTTGAGCGTGGCGTCCCAGTTGGCCCGGGTAATGGTGTTGGCCGGGTCGCGGAGGTTGATGCCGGCGGCATTGAGCAGGATGTCCGGCGCCCCGTAGGGCGCTGACGCCCGGGCCGCGACTTCGGCGACGGCGTCAGGCTGTTGCAGGTCGGCCGGCAGGGATTGGGCCTTGCCGCCGGCTTTGGCGATATCGCTGGCGACGGCGGCGAGGCGGGACGCATCGCGGCCGACCAGCACGACCTTTGCGCCAGCACGCGCGAATGTGCCGGCCAGATGCTGACCGATGCCTGACGACGCCCCGGTAACCAGGGCGACGCGGCCTTCGAGCGAGAACAATTCATGGATCAGATCGGACATCGCCCCGGTCCCCTTCCCCGTCTTACCGCGGCTGAAGCATGAAGGTTTCATCCGGGAAGTATTTCTCCAGGCGCACGTCGCCGGTACGCGCGTGGCCTTCCATGCCCTCCAGGCGCGAGACCCGGGCGGTCACCGCCGCGACATCGCGGTTCGCGTCGCGCGTCGCGCGCTGGGTAGTCACCACCTTGATGAACTTGTGCACGGAAAGCCCGCCGGTGTAATGCCCGGCCCCCTTGGTCGGCAAGATGTGGTTGGTGCCCGAGCACTTGTCGCCGAACGCCACCGTGGTTTCCTCGCCGACGAACAAGGAGCCGTAGTTCTTCAGCCGCTTCACGTACCAGTCCAGGTTATCGGCCTGCACCTCGAGATGCTCGGGCGCGTACTCGTCGCTGACATGGGCTGCTTCCTCGTCGGTATCGCAGAGCACCACCTCGCCGTAGTCGCGCCAGGCGGCGTCGGCGGCATTGCGCTGAACTTCCGGCAACGCTGCGATCAGGCCCGGCATCAGCGCCATGGTGTCCTCGGCCAGCTTCTTCGACGTTGTCACCAGCCAGGCCGGCGAGTCGGGGCCATGCTCGGCCTGGCCGACAAGGTCGTAGGCGACGATGTTGGGATCGGCCTTGCCGTCTGCGATGACCAGGATTTCGGTCGGGCCGGCGAACAGGTCGATGCCGACGCGGCCGAACAGCATGCGCTTGGCCTCCGCGACGAAACGGTTGCCCGGACCGACCAGAATGTTGGCCTTGTGGCCGGTAAAAAGGCCGAAGGCCATCGCCGCGATGCCCTGCACGCCGCCCAGCGCCAGGATGTGATCGGCGCCACAGAGGTTCATGGTGTAGAGGATCGCCGGATGGATGCCGCCATGCTGCTTGTGCGGCGCCGAACAGGCGACGACGTTCTCGACGCCGGCGACCTTAGCGGTGGCGATCGACATGATCGCGGAGGCGACGTGCGCATAACGCCCGCCCGGAACGTAGCAGCCGGCCGCCGCCATCGGGATCAGCTTTTGACCGGCCCACAGACCGGGCGACAGTTCGGCCTCGAACTCGCGGATGCTCTCTTTCTGCTTCTCGGCGAAACCGCGCACCCGGTCATAGGCAAACTTCAAATCGTCCTTGAGCTGCGCCGGCACCTTGGCGGCGGCAGCGGCAATGGCCTCGGGGCCGACGACGATATCGCCGTCCCAGCCGTCCAGCTTCTGGCCGTAGGCGCGCGCCGTTTCCTCACCGCCGGCCTCGATCTCGGCCAGCATGTCGGCGACGATGCGGCGGGTTTCGTCCTCACCGGTGGCGGACGTCTTGGCGGCTTTCTTCAAATACTGGATGGCCATTTCTGGAATTCCCCTGAGTTGGATGCGCGAACACACTGCAAACAAATATTGTAAGCGCTTACAAATTTCATGTATTACATATACCGCCAGAAGGCTCTCCGTCAAGTGAAAGGCGATGGCCGGGCTAGTAATTTTTTGAGGTCCTGTGTATGATTTTGGCCAATCGTCCGCGGTTTGGCGCAAAGGTCGGACAAATTGAGTAAACGCTTGCAAAAATCTGCGTCACGTACCCCCACGCTCGCCGATGTGGCCAAGGCGGCGGGCGTGTCCACCGCGACCGTATCCCGGGTCGTCAACCGGCCCGAAAGCGTGCGTGCGGCGCTGCGTGAACGGGTCGCCGCCCACATCGAAAGCCTCGGCTACGTCGCCGACGGGGCTGCCCGAGCGCTAGCGTCGCGTCGCTCGCGCACCGTCGGCGCGGTCATACCGACCCTCGCCAACGCCATTTTCGCCGAGGGCATGGACGCCTTCGAAGCGCGCCTCGGCGAGGCCGGACATTCACTGGTACTGGCGCAATCGGGCTACGCCGCCGCCCAGGAGACGCGCCAGGTCCGCAATCTGCTCGAGCGCGGTGTCGATGCCGTGCTGCTGATCGGCAGCGCGCACGAGGCGGACGTATTCGAAATGCTCGAGAGCCGGGCCATCCCCTTCGTCGAAACCTGGACCTACCATGCGGACGGCATCGCGGCGCGACCCTGTGTCGGCTTCGACAACCGCCGCGCCGCCTATAGGGCGACCAAGCACCTGATCGACCTCGGGCACCGCGAACTGGCCATGATCGCCGGCATACGGGAAGGAAACGATCGCGCCACCGAACGTGCCGAGGGGTTCATTACCGCCCTCGGCGAACACGGCATCGCGTTGGCGCCGGACCGGCTGATCGAGGCATCCTACGACATCGCCGCCGGCCGCCGTGCCATGGGCGTGCTGCTTGCCCTACCCTCGCCGCCGAGCGCGGTGGTCTGCGGCAACGACGTCCTGGCCCTCGGCGCCTTGTTCGAATGCCAACGAAGCAACATCGCCGTGCCGGACGAGATATCGATCACCGGTTTCGACGACTTGCCGCTCGCCCGCCATCTGTTGCCGGCACTGACCACCATGCACGTACCGTCCTCGGAGATGGGTCGCACCGCGGCCGACTACCTACTCAAGCGGCTGGCCGGCGAGACGCCGGTGGCGGCGACGGAACTGGAAGCGGAACTGATCGTGCGCGGGACCACCGCACCGCCGCCACATTCGCGGCGCTGAAGCGTCACACCTGCAGGTCGGCGGAGAGCTTTTCGGCGGCGCGCCGAAGCGCCGGAACGTGACTGAGCGCGTCTTCCATGGACATGCGGATCACCGGTGCGTGGAACGCCACCATGGCGGCCATGCGGCCGCGCTTGTCGTTGACCGGCACGGCACAGGCGACCATGCCGATAACGAACTCCTCGTTGTCGGTGCCGACCTTGCTGCGGCGGATTTCGTCGATCTCTTCGGTCAGGCGCGCGGAATTGACGATGGTCCGGGGCGTGATCGCGTCAAGTGGCAGGGTCTCGATCAACTTGCGCCGTTTGGCCGCCGGCATGGCACTGAGGTAGAGCTTGCCGCTGGCCGTGCAATGCAGCGGCACGCGCGACCCGACGGGCAACTGCGTGCGCAGCGGCCACTGCGTCTCGACGCGGTCGACATACAGGATCTGGCTTCCCACCGGCACGTTGAAATTGCAGGTCTCGCCGATCTCCTGCGAGAGTTCGACCAGGACGTGGTGACGATAGGCGTCGGCACCTTCCATGGACATGATGCCGAGGCCGAGCGCGCGCACGCGGTGGCCGAGCGTCAGGCCCTTGCCGGAGAGGTCCGGGGCGAGGAAGCCCTCCTTTTCGAGCAGCGCGCAGAGCCGGTGCACGGTAGCCTTTGGCAGACCGGTGGCGGTGGTGAAGTCGGTCACCCCGAGCGGACGGTCGGCGGCGACGATCGCCTCCAGGATTTCCAACGCCCTGATCGAGCGCGACCCTTTTTCCGATCCGCATTCCGCCATTTCGTTCCCGACCGCCGGCTTATCCGGCGCCTCCCGTCACTTGCCGTACAGATGCGTCGGCAGCCACAAGGCGATTTGCGGGAAGATCATCACCAATGCAAGTCCAATCAGCTGAATGACCATGAACTGCATCATACCGATGTAGATGTCCTTCAGGTCCCAGTCGGGTGCGACCCCTTTCAGGAAATACGCTGATAGCGCCACCGGTGGCGATAGCCACGCCGTTTGCAGGTTGACCGCCACCAAGATGCCGAACCAGACCAGATTGA
>JAYOXJ010000028.1:16304-18248 GCA_038152725.1 Rhodospirillaceae bacterium | reverse complement strand
TTGCCGTAGATGTAGTCGCCGTTCTCCGAGCGATCACCGTTGCCGGCGGCCCAGGCGACGGTCTCGACCACCTTGGGCCGCTCGACATGCAGCAACGCGCGGAGCTCCGACTGAAGCCGGGCCAAGCCCGCCGGCGTGATCAGGTTGCGGGCCCCGGCGGGTAGGCTTTCGGCCTCTTCCAGTTCGGGTTCTTCGGCGTCGGTTTCTTTGGTGAAGGCCTTGCTCATGGCGCCACAATAACGCGGCGGCCAGCCCGGAGCGACAAACTAAGGTCAGAAAACACGGCTAAAAAATGCTTTATTATCGAAAAACGGAATAAAAATTTTGAAAATTGACAATAACCTGCTTCGGTCATACTTTTCGACCATGACCGGAACCGCGTTTGAAATGGTTGATCTGGGCCGCGCCGTGGGAAGCGCGCCGCTTGCCCGCGCCATGCATGTGTTGGAGGTAGTGATCGATGCCGGCATGCCACTGTCCATCGCCGAATTGGCCAATCGCACCGAAATTCCGAAGCCGACGCTGCACCGGCTGGCGAACAACCTTATCGCCGAAGGGCTGCTGCGCGCCGAGGCGCCAGGCAATGCCCTGGTGCCAGGCATGCGCATCATGGCGCTGCTTTGTCGGATGCAGGCGGGAAGTTGGGCAGGCGGACCGATCCGCGCCGTCGTGGCGGAACTGGTTGGTGAAATCCGCGAGACCTGCAATTTCGGCGTCATCGACCGCGACGCCGTGCTCTACGTCGAGCGCGTCGAATGCGACTGGCCGATCCGCATCCAACTCGGTCCCGGCAGCCGCGTGCCGTTACACGCCAGTGCAATCGGCAAGTTGCTGTGGGCGCATCTGCCGACCCGGGCGCGGCGCCAGTTGATGGCGGCCGTGCAGCGCCCGGCATTGACCGAAGCCACTATTACCGATGCCGAGACGCTTGAGCGGGAGTTCCGGCAAATTCGCGGCCAGGGTTACGCCCTCAACCGGGCGGAGAATACCGACGGCCTCATCGGCCTCGCCGTGCCGGTGCGGCTCGGCGGCGGCGACAATGATAAAGTCGTCGCTGGATTGTCCGTCCATGCGCCGTTGACACGGCTAGACATCGACGGCGCGCTGAAATTGCTGCCGCGATTTCAGGCGGCGGCGGCGACGCTGGGGCGCATGTTGTAACCAGAGGACCAGAAATGACCGCCGATACCTCCGTCGAACGCCTCGTGCTTCGCCGCACACAGATACCGCTGACGACACCCTACAAGCTCGCCTTCGGCGCCGTCGTGGCTTTCGACACGCTGCTGGTCGAAGCCGTCCTAGCCGACGGCCGGACCGGATGGGGCGAGGCGACGGTGCTGACCGGCTACACCGACGAAACCATCGACGGCGCCTGGGCGCGGGCCAACGAGATCGCCGGCCCCTTGATCGGCAAGCGGGCGGGCGCGGCGATGGCAGGGGCGATGAGCCATCATCACGACGCGCCTTTCACCACGACAGCCTTCGTCACCGCGGTCGAGATGGCGCTCGGTCACGAATTGCTGACCGGCGCGGCAAAGCCGGCGCCGCTGCTGGCCATCGTAAATTCGACGGAATACGGCGTCATTGCCGACGAGATCGAGGCGCGCCTCGCCGACGGCTACAGGACGCTGAAGATCAAGGTCGGTTTCGAGCGCCGGCCCGACATGGAACGCCTCGCCTTCATCCAAGACAAGGTCGCCGGCCGCGCCGCGCTCCGCGTCGACGGCAACCAAGGGTACTCGAAGGAAGACGGCATCGCCTTCATCGCCGGCATCGCGCCTGACGATATCGAACTGGTGGAACAGCCCTGCGCCGCCGGCGATTGGGATGCGGCGGTCGCCGTCGCGATGACCGCCAAGCCGCGCGGCGTGCCGGTGATGCTGGACGAGTCGATTTACGGTCTCGAGGACGTCGACCGTGCGCGCGACTTGGACTGTGCCGACA
>JAYOXJ010000028.1:0-16294 GCA_038152725.1 Rhodospirillaceae bacterium | reverse complement strand
CATCAAGTTGAAGCTGATGAAGGCTGGTGGTCTCGACGCGCTGGTCGAAGGGCTCCGCCACATCCTCTCGGCCGGCATGCGTCCGGTACTCGGCAACGGTGTCGCCGGCGATATCGGCTGTTGGATGGAGGCGCGCGTGGCGGCGCGCGAGATCGACAACGCCGGCGAGATGAACGGGTTCCTGAAGCCGCGCCAACGGCTGTTCGACATCCCCATGTGCCTGGAGCGCGGGCAGTTGGTGTTCGATCCTTCCAGCATCGTCACGCCGGACATGGACGCCATCCGCAAGGCCACTCTCGAGACCAAGGACTATCACTGACATGAGCGAAGCGGGGGCAACCAAGGGGACTTTGGTCACCGGCGTGATCGGTTCCGACACCCATATCGTCGGCAACCGCATCCTGAGCCGGGCGCTGGAAGACGCCGGATTCACCGTGGTCGCGCTCGGTGCCTTGACGCCGGCGTCGGAATTCGTCGATGCGGCGCTGGAGACCGACGCCGACGCCATTCTGGTGTCGTCGCTCTACGGCCAGGGCGAACTCGATTGCCGAGGCTTCCGCGACCTCTGCCGAGAGGCCGGGTTGGACGATATCCTGCTCTACGTCGGCGGTTATCTGGTGGTCGGCGATCAGCCCTGGGAGAGCGTCGAGGAACGTTTCCTGATGATGGGTTTCGACCGCGTGTTTCCGCCCGGCACCCGGCCAAACGATGTCACCGGGCCGCTCGCCGCCGACATCGCCGAACGACGGGCCCGTCTGCAGGCTGGGAATTGAGCGCCGTGGCCCATGCGCTGCTGATCGACTTCGGCTCGACATACACCAAGCTGCGTGCGGTCGATCTGGACGCGGGCCAAGTGGTCGCGACCGCGCAGGGCCCGTCCACGGTCACCACCGATGTCACCGTCGGGCTCGACGCCGCGCTGGTGCGGCTCGAAGGCGCCATGGGTGCGCTCCCCGATTTCCGGTATCGGTTGGCTTCGTCGAGTGCGGCAGGCGGTCTCAAGATGGTGACCATCGGCTTGGTTCCGGAGTTGACCGCCAAGGCGGCTCGGCTTGCCGCCTTGGGTGCCGGTGCCAAGCTCGCGGGGACTTACGCGTTCGAACTGACCAAGGGCGACGTCGACGCCATCGTCGCCGGCGCGCCCGACATGGTTTTGCTCTCCGGCGGCACCGACGGCGGTAACAAAAAGGTGATTTCCGAAAACGCCGCGAGGTTGGCCGCAAGCGTGCTCGCCTGTCCGGTGGTGGTGGCCGGCAACCGGAGCGTCGCCGACGACGTCGCCAAGACCCTCTCCGACGCCGGCAAGACCGCGATCGTCACCGAGAACGTCATGCCGCGCCACTTCGAACTCAACATCGAACCGGCACGCGAAGCCATTCGCCAATTGTTTATCCGCCACATCGTACATGCCAAGGGTATCGACAAGGCGGAAGGGCGTCTCGATGCCGTGCTGATGCCGACGCCGGCAGCGGTGCTGAAAGGTGCGAAGCTGCTCGCCGACGGCACCGACGCCAAGGATGGCTTGGGGCCGCTTGTCGTCGTCGATATCGGCGGAGCGACCACCGATGTGCATTCGATCTGTTCCGGCGAGCCGAGCCAGAGCGGTGTCGTCTACCACGGCCTGCCCGAGCCTTATGCCAAGCGCACGGTGGAGGGCGACCTCGGCATGCGCCACACCGCGCGCCATGTGGTCGAGGCGGTCGGCCTTGATGCGTTCGCCACCAGCGGCGGCTGGGCCGGCGCGGATGTCGAAGCGATGCTCGCAGCCATCGACGCGGACGTCGAGCGCCTGCCCGCGACCGGCACGGAACGAGCCTTCGATAGCGCTCTCGCCGCAGCCGCGACGCGGCTTTCCGTCACGCGTCATGCCGGTACGCTGGAGACCGTCTATACCGCCACTGGCCCGGTCACCATGCAGCGTGGCAAGGACTTGAGCGAGGTCGCCACCGTGATCGGTACTGGGGGCGTGCTGGTCCATGCTGCCGATGCCGGCGGAATACTCAAGGCGGCACTTGCCAACGACGCCGAGCCGTTGTCGCTACGGCCGGCCTGCGGGCGTCTGATGCTGGATGCCGACTATGCGCTTTATGCCTGTGGACTCCTCGCCGAGGTCGCGCCAGACGCCGCCTTGACGGTCGGCATTGCCGGATTGCGTGATATCATCGAGCCGAACATGGAGGACGAGAGAAATGGCGCTGCCGCCACTCAGTGAAGCCCGCATCGCCGACGACGAGTTCGCAGCCATGCGGGAAGCCAACCTCAAGCGCTGGCCGACCGGCGCCGACGTCGACTTGCAAGAGGCGGCAGCCTATCTCAAGGCGCTGCCCGATCATAAGAACCTGGCCTGGGTGACGCGCGAGGCAGCCCGGCACGGCCGCTGCCTGACCCAGCCACGTGGTGGGTTCGGCACCTTCGCCATGCATAAGGAACTGCTGGTGACGCTCGACCGCGACGGCTTTGCCGACGTGGTGCCGACCACGACGGACAGCTATACCCGCAACGAACGCTTCGCCGAGGCGCAACGGGGATCGGACGAGTCGGAAGAGCGCGGCCGCTCCATGCTGAACGGCTTTCCCGTGGTTAACGCCGGTGTCAACAAGGTGCGTGAACTCACCGAAGCGGTGAACAAGCCGATCATCGCGCTCACCGGCACTTCTTTCCCCAAGCTCACCGGCGAAATCTGTTACGCAGGTGGCTTCACCGGCTATCTCGGTTCCGGCATCGCTTATACGACTTCCTACACCAAGGAAACGTCGGTCGCCGAGGGCATCCGCAACTATCAGTATCTCGACCGTCTGGTCGCCACCTATCAGGACATGGGCGTCGAGTTGCACCGGCGCCAGCCGGGGTTCCTCACCGGAACCAACATTCCCCCGTCGGTCGCCATTGCCATTTGCGTCTTGGATGCGCTCCTCGCCGCCGCCCAGGGGGTCAAGCAGTACGGCCTTGAACTCGGCCAATGCCTGCACTTGGTCCAGGATGCCGTCGCCATCGATGTCTGCAACGACCTGACGCAATCCTATCTGCGCGCCAGGGGATATGACGACGTGTTCACCACCGTGACCTCGTTGCATTGGATGGGTGCCTGGCCGACCGATCGTGCCCAGGCCTTCGGGCTGATGGTCTATGGCGGTTTCGCCGCCGCCGTCGGCGGCGCAGTCAGCGTCACCACCAAGAGCGTCGCCGAGGCCATGGGCATTCCGACGCCGGGGGAGAATGCCGAGGGTCTGCGTGCCGCGCGCATGGGGATTTATCTCGCCCGCCATGTGCGCCTCACCGATCTTCCCGAATACCTGCGCGAACGCGAGGTGCTGGTGGCGGAGACCCGCGCCATTGTCGACAAGGTATTGGAGGCGGGCGACGGGGACGCAGCCACGGGTACGATGCGCGCGCTCGAGGCCGGGCTGCTGGACGTGCCGTGGTCGCCGAACCGCGAATGCCGGAGCGCCGTGATGCCGGCGCGTGACGCCGAGGGCTACATCCGCATGGTCGACACCGGCGAACTGCCGCTGCCGGCCGAGATCAAGGCCTATCACCGCGAACGCCTGGAAGCGGCGGCAGCGGGTAGTGGCCGCCCTTATGGGCCCGATCTCGCCATCGACAGCGTTTACGAGCTTTCCGAGGATATCGCCAAGCTGCTGCCGACGCTGGCGGCGGAATAGGGCGCAAACGAAAACCGCCCGGCGTTGCGGCCGGGCGGCTTGAAATTCGCGAAGGCTTTCGGCGTCAGTTGCCGTTGGCCTTTAGGTAGGCGATCAGGTCGGCGCGCTCGTCGGCCTTCTTGACGCCGGCGAAGGCCATCTTGGTCTTCGGCACCACGTCTTTCGGCTTTTCCAGGTACTTGTCGAGGGTCGCCTCGTCCCAGGTCAGGCCGGATTCCATCATGCCCTTGGAGTACTTGAAGCCGTCGACGGTTCCGGCCTTGCGGCCGACGACGCCGTGCAGGTTCGGGCCGACGCGGTTCTTGCCGCCCTTGTCGATGGTGTGGCAGGCCTTGCACTTGGCGAAGGCCTTCTCGCCCTTGGCGGCGTCGGCGGCCTGAGCGGCACCGGCGGCCAGCGCGACGGCGGCGGCGAATACGATGGAAAGGCGGAACGACATAACGGTTGTACTCCTCATTGGTTGGGCATTGCCCGGATCATTCCCGCGGCAGAAAATTCTTGGTTTCGTCGGCCGAAAGGCCCGCTGCCGGTGAAAATTTCGCGCCTCGGTCTAAAGTCGGCCTAGCACAATGTCAAGCCGCCGCCTTGCGGAGGCCGAGCCGCCGCCACACCTCGACCAGGGCGCCGACAAGGTCTTTCATCAGCGCGTCCGTGTGCAGCGGCGTCGGCGTGATGCGGAGCCGCTCGGTGCCCTTCGGCACGGTCGGGAAATTGATCGGCTGGATGTAAATGCCGTAATCCTCCAGCAGCATGTCGGTGGCGCGTTTGCACAGCACCGGATCGCCGACCAGCACCGGCACCACGTGGGTAACCGATTCCTCCATCAAAGGCAGGCCGGCATCGCGCAGCATCTTCTTGAGCTTGGCGGCGCGTTCCTGGTGGCGGATGCGAAGTTCGTTGTGCTCGCGCACGTAGCGGACGGAGGCGATGGCCGCGCCGATCACCGGCGGTGCCACCGTAGTGGTAAAGATGAAGCCGGGCGCGTTCGACCGGACCGCATCGATGAGCGCGGCGGAGCCCGCGATATAGCCGCCGCAGAGGCCGAAGCCCTTCGCCAGCGTGCCCTCGATAACGGTGAGACGATCGGCGACGCCGTCGCGCTCGGTGATGCCGCCGCCGCCTTCGCCGTATAGGCCGACGGCATGGACCTCGTCGATGTAGGTCATGGCGTTATATTTTTCGGCGAGGTCGCAGATCTCCGCGATCGGTGAAACGTCACCGTCCATCGAATAGACCGACTCAAAGACGATCAGCTTGGGCCGGTCGATGTCGACGGACTGAAGCAGACGTTCCAAGTGGTCGAGGTCGCAATGGTCGTAGATTTTCTTCTCGCAGCCGGCATTGCGCACTCCGGCGATCATCGAAGCGTGGTTCCAGGCATCCGAGAAGATCACGCAGTTCGGCATCAGCTTGGCGATGGTCGAAATGCCGGCATCGTTGGATACATATCCGGAAGTAAACAGAAGTGCCGCTTCCTTGCCATGGAGTTCGGCCAGTTCCTGCTCGAGCATGACGTGCAGGTGCGTCGTGCCGGCGATATTGCGCGTGCCGCCCGAGCCGCAGCCATAGGTCTTTGCCGCGTCGATCAGGGCTTCCAAAACCACCGGGTTCTGCGACATGCCGAGATAGTCGTTGGAGCACCACACCACCACTTCCTCGATGGTGTTTGGACGCCGGTTGGTGGCATGCGGGTAGTTGCCGGCATGGCGCTGCAAATCGGCGAACACGCGGTAACGGCCTTCCGACTTGATCTGCTCGACGGATCGCTTGAAAAATTCCTCGTAATCCATGCTCGCCTATTCCTTGTCGCCAAGCGGCCCGGCTGGGCCCGTTAACCTATCCAAGTTGCAGGACGGTTACAATGACCTGAATGTATGACACGCGTCCTTGACCCAGGTCAGGCGTCAAAAAATTCAGACGCGCCGAAAAAATCCGGCCGGAAGGGTTGCGTCGGCTCACGGACGCCCTAAATCTGCAAAAAATGGGATCGTGGCGGGGGGCTAAAAACAAAATTTTAGCCGCACACGATTACAGGGAGACCATGGAAGATGTCGCCGAACCCAAGAGCGACCTCGGCAGCCGCTGAAAAACCTTTCAATATCCGCTACTTGAAATCCGAATATCGGCAAAGTCCCTTGACAGTCTGGGCCGACGCGGTATGTCCATGCGTCCCTGCTGGGAGGCTGGACATGCCTGGGCACGCCAATTCGGCGATTCATGCAACGGGTAATCAACAAACACATCAACTGGGTGGTTTCTGGTCATGGCGGCAATGATCGAACTCAACGGCTTGAGCAAACGATTTGGCGACCTGGTCGCCGTCGACGGCATCGACTTGGCAGTCGGTAAGGGCGAGGTGCTCGGCTTTCTCGGGCCGAACGGCGCCGGCAAGTCGACGACCATGAAGATGATCGCCGGCTTCCTCGAGCCCAGCGCCGGCACCGCCAAGGTGTCTGGCTTCGACGTCAGCGTCGATCCGGTCGCGGTCAAGCGGCGGATCGGTTATCTGCCGGAAGGTGCGCCGACATACGGCGACATGACGCCCAGGCGATTCCTCGACTTCATCGCGGAAATCCGCGGCTTCGATGGCGCCGAGCGCCGCCGGCGCATCGACGAGGTGGTCGACAAGGTGATCTTGAACAGTGTCTTCGATCAGCCGATCGAGACGCTCTCCAAAGGCTTCAAGCGGCGCGTCGGTCTCGCCCAGGCGATCCTGCACGACCCCGAGGTGCTGATCCTCGACGAGCCCACCGACGGCCTCGACCCCAACCAGAAGCATCACGTGCGCGAGTTGATTGCCGCCATGGCGCCGGAAAAGGCGATCATCGTCTCGACCCATATCCTGGAAGAGGTCGAGGCCGTGTGCAGCCGCGCCGCCGTCATCGCGCACGGCAAGCTTTTGGCGGACGGCACTCCCGACCAGTTGGTGGCGCGTGATCCCAACCACAACGCCGTCGTCCTGGCCGTCGCCGACGCCGATGGCGACCGTGCCGCCGTGGCTGCGCTGCACTTAAAGGGTGCGCGCGGCGTCGACGGGATTGCATCGCCCGCCGGCATTACACGGCTCCGCGTGCTCGCCAATCCGGGCGTGCAACTGGTGCAGTCCCTGAGCGAGGCGATGAATGAAGCCGGCATCGGCGTCAGCGAGCTCTACGTCGAGCGCGGCCAGCTCGACGACGTTTTCCGCGCCATCACAACCGGAGATGCGGCAAGGGAGGGTTCGGCCCATGCGTAACGTGGCGACCATCTTCAAGCGCGAACTCGTCAGCTATTTCGCCACTCCCGTGGCCTACGTGTTCATCGTCATTTTCCTGGCGCTGATGGGTGCGCTGGCGTTCTACGTCGGCGGCTTCTTCACCTCCAACCAGGCGACCCTAGTGACGTTCTTCTTCTATCATCCGTGGCTCTATCTGCTGCTCATTCCGGCGATCTCCATGCGGCTCTGGGCCGAAGAACGCAAAACCGGCACGGTCGAGCTATTGATGACGCTGCCGGTCTCCACCACCGAGGCCGTGCTTGGCAAGTTTCTCGCCGCCTGGGCTTTCGCCGGCATCGCGCTGATGCTGACGTTTCCCATGTGGATCACCGTCAACGTGCTCGGCGATCCGGACAACGGTGTCATCCTCGCCAGCTATATCGGCAGCCTAGTCATGGCCGGCGCGTTTCTCGCCATCGGATCGTGCATCTCGGCGCTGACCAAGAACCAGGTCATCGCCTTCATCGTTGCCGCCACGGTGTGTTTCCTGTTCACCATGAGCGGCCTCGAACTGGTGCTCAATTTCTTCCGGCTGTGGGCGCCCGATCTGGCGATCGAGACCATCGCCTCGATGAGTTTCCTCACCCACTTCCGCGCGATCGCCAGGGGCGTCATCGATTTCCGTGACATCGTGTTCTTCGGCTCGTTGATCGGATTTTTCCTGTTCGCCAACGTCGTCGCTGTCGACGCCAAGAAGGGGACCTGACGCCATGTCCCGCCAACCCAATGCCGCCAACGCCCCGAACCGCCAGCACTATTCGGTCATCGCCGTGGTGCTCGGCGCCGTCCTGTTCATGGCCATCAACGTGTTCTCCAACAACGCCTTCCGCGCCATGCAGGTCGATCTCACCGAGGGCAAGCTCTATACCCTTTCGGAAGGCACCAGGAACGTTCTGGCCAAGGTCGAGGAGCCGATCACCGCGCGCCTCTATTTCAGCCGCTTCATGGGCGAGCAGAGCCCGACGCACGCGCGCTACTACGAGCGCGTGGGTGAACTGCTGGAGCGTTACGAGAACCTGACGCAAGGCCGCCTGCGCCTGCAGCTGTTCAATCCGGAACCGTTCTCCGACGACGAAGACAGCGCGGTTGCCTACGGCCTCACCGGTGTGCCAGTCAACGAGACCGGCGATCTCGGCTATTTCGGCCTGGCCGCTTCCAACAGCACCGACGATTTCGAGATCATTCCGTTCTTCTCGCCCGAGCGCGAGGCGTTTCTAGAATACGACCTGACCAAACTGGTCAATACTTTGGCGACACCGAAGAAGCTCGTCGTCGGCGTGCTCTCGACGCTGCCGATCAACGGCGGCTTCCTGCCGGGCGCTGGCAACCGGCCGCGCTGGACGGTGGTCGACCAGATCAACGAGTTCTTCGAGGTCCAGCCGGTGCCGCCGGATACGCCGGTGATCGACAAGGACGTCGATATCCTGATGCTTGTCCATCCCAAGGGACTCTCGGCCCAGACCAAATACGCGATCGACCAGTTCGTCATGCGCGGCGGTAAAGCGCTGGTGTTCGTCGATCCGGTTGCAGAGGTCGACGGCCCGGGTGCCCGCTACGGCAAGCCCGGCACGTCCGAACTCGACGATCTGATGAAGGCCTGGGGCGTGCAGCTCCGCAAGGATCGCGTCGCCGGCGACCTCGATACCGCGCGTCGCGTCAACGTACGCGCCGGCGAGCAGGTGGCGATTGCCGATTACGTCGGCTGGCTGTCGCTCAGGCCCGGCAACTTCGACCGCGAAGACCCGGCGATGGGCGATCTCAAGCTGATCAACGTCGGCACCGCCGGCATTCTGGACGCGGTCAAGGGTGCCAACACAAAGTTGACGCCGCTGATCCGTACCGGCATGCGCTCGATGGCCATCGACGCCAAGGAGTTCCAGCGCCAGCCTGATGTCATCGGCCTGTTCCGCAACTTCAAGCCCGGTCCCGAGCCGCTGACGCTGGCCGCGCGCATCACCGGTCCGGCCCAAAGCGCCTTTCCGGATGGTGCGCCGAAAGACTCCAATGCCGATCCGAACGCGCCCAATCCGGCCGACAAGGTCAATGAAGGCGGCAAGCACTTGGCCAAGTCGGTAAAGGACATCCAGGTCGTCGTCGTCGCCGACGTCGACATGCTGCACGATCAGCTCTGGGTCGAGGTTCAGGACATGCTCGGCAAGCGCCTGTTGGTGCCGTTCGCCAACAACGGCGATTTTGTCATCGGCGAACTGGAGAGCCTGGCCGGCGGCGCCACCTTGGGTGCGCTGCGTGGCCGCACCATATCGAGCCGGCCGTTCGAACTGGTGCGTGAAATCCGCCAGGACGCAGAGCGCCGCTTCCGCACCAAGGAAGAGGAACTGCAGAAAAAGCTGGAGGCCGTCCGCGCCGATCTCAACAACCTGATCCGGCGCGAGAACGTCCAATCGGGCGAGTTGATCCTGAAGGCAGCCGACCGCGAGCGCATGGAGAAGGCGCGCAACGAAATGGTGAAGATCCGCAAGGAACTGCGCGGCGTCCAGCATGAACTCCGCAAGGATATCGAGAACCTCGATAGCTGGCTCAAGTTCTTCAACATCGCCGCGATACCGCTGGTCCTGGCCTTGGGCACGCTGATCTTCGTCGTCGTCCGGCGGCTCCGTCGCCGGGGCGGCGTGGTACAGACCGGTTGAGCGGGGGAGTGGGAAGATGACACCGAAAAACCTGATCGTACTGGCCGTCACCGCCGCCGCCGCCATCGCCGCCGCCGCGGTATCGCTCAACTCGGGCGGAGCCAGCAGCGGGATCGCGCTCTCTGGGCCTGTGTTCCCCGGCCTGATCGACCGCGTCAACGATGTCGCCAAGGTGACCATCGAGCACCGCGACAAGACGCTGACCCTGGTGAGGAGCGGCAAGGGCCAGTGGTCGATGCCGGAGAGCGACAACTATGCGGTCTCGGCCAAGGTCGCCGAGAAAGTCGTGGTGCAGATGGCCGATCTCAATTTTTATGAGTTGAAGACCGCCAAGCCCGACCTCTATGCGCGCCTGCACGTCGCCGATCCGAAGGCGGCCAAGGCGGAAGCCCGCCAGATCAAGCTTTACGATGCTTCGGGCAAGGTGCTGGCCGACCTGATCGCCGGGCGCAAACGCTACAATCTCGTCGGGTCGCGCAAGGAAGGCGTCTATATCCGCAAGCCGGGCAACGGGCAGACCTGGCTCGCCGCCGGCGAGCTCGATGTCGAGGTGCATCCGCGCGATTGGCTGGTTCAGCAGATTCTCGATGTCAAACAGGACAGCGTGAAATCCGCGACCGTCCGCCACCCCGACGGCACCGTCATCCGCGTCGTCAAAGACGACCCGAAGGCGCGCAATTTCTCCCTGCTCGATATTCCGGCGGGCAAGAAGCTCCAGTACGACACCGACCCCGACAACCTTGCCGGCGTCATCGATCAGCTCGAACTGGACGACGCCCGCAAGGCCGGGTTCATCACCTTCGCGCCGGACAAGACCTATGCCGCCGAGTTCGTCACCCGCGACGGCCTCAAGATCGAGATCGATCTGCAGCCCAAGGGCGAGGTCGACTGGGTGCGGATCCGCGCCAGCGCGCTTGCCGATGCGCAGGCGCCGGAGAAGGGGGCGAAGAGCGCCGCTGAACGTGCCGCCGAGATCAATGCCAAGGTAAAGGACTGGGTCTATGCGCCGCAGACCTTCAAGGCCGCCCGCCTGAAGCGCACGCTCAAGGAAATGCTGACCGACGATAAGCCGGCGTCGTAACCGACCACAATTCGACGTCGTGTTTCAGCGCCGGAAGCGAAGGCCTCCACACCATTTTCCGTGTCCCACCGGCATCGCGACCGGCGTGCCGCCGCGCGGCCCGCGGCGCAGTTATCCACAAAGATTTGATTCAAGCGGCCGGCGAATCCTGTTGTAACGTTAATTGACTTCTGGCTATAGTTTGCTGGTATACCACATGCCAACAATCGGTATGTGGGAGGCGAAATGGCGATGAAAAACAAATATCGCTGCGCCGGAGCCTTCATAACGTCATAGCCACCAAGGCTTTCAGCCGCAGGTGGCGACTATGGGAGATGGAAATGAAAAAACTCAGCACGACAGTTCTGTCCGCCGCAATCGCGGCAGGGCTTGGACTCGGTGCCGCAGTGGTTTCGGACAAGTCCGAAGCCGCAGAGTGGCAACCGAAGAAGCCCGTCGAATTCGTCATCATGGCCGGCAAGGGCGGCGGCGCCGATAAGCTTGCCCGCTTCATCCAGAGCATCATCGAAAAGCACAAGATGTCGCCGAAGCCACTGGTGCCGGTGAACAAGGGCGGCGGCTCCGGTGCCGAGGCGCTGCAGTACCTGAAGTCCAAGCAGGGCGACGACCACGTCATTCTGGCGACCCTGAACAGCTACTACACCACGCCGCTTCGCCAGAAGGGGCTGGGCGTTGACATCGCCAAGTTCACGCCAATCGCACGCATGGCAGAAGACACCTTCCAGCTATGGGTTAGCGCCGATTCCGGCATCAAAACCGTCGATGAATACATCAAGAAGGTGAAAGCCGACGGCAAGAAGTGGAAGATGGGCGGCACCGGCAAGGGCGCGGAAGACTCGCTCGTCACCGCCATGCTGGAGAAGAAGTTCGGCCTGGCGATGACCTACGTCCCCTATAAGGGCGGCGGAAAGGTCGCCACGGAACTGGTCGGCGGCCACATCAACTCGACCGTGAACAACCCGTCCGAGCAGGTCGGCTTCTGGGATGCCGGCAAGTCCGTCGCGCTCGCCAGCTTCACGCCGAAAGGCAAGCTCAAGGGCAAGTGGGGTAAGATCCCGACCTTCGAGGATCTCGGACACGGCACCGACATGGTCTATTACATGCAGCGCAGCGTGGTTGCGCCGGGCGGCATGAGCGACGGCGCCCGCGACTTCTACGTCAGCCTGTTCGAGAAGGTCTACCGCTCCGACGAGTGGCAGAACTACCTGGTCTCCAAAGGCCTGATTCCGGGCTGGCTGACCGGCGAAAAGCTGCAGGCGTACTTCCTGGAAGAGCGCGAGCGTCATGCCCGCCTGCTCCAGGGCGGCAGCTGATCTCGGCTGACTGAAGCGAAACACGGATAGAGGGGAGGGGCGCCATGCGTAAGGCAGAGCTTTCAATGGCCGTTATCATGGCGCTCTTCTCCATCTATCTGATGTGGAAGAGCACCGAACTGCCGATCGGCTGGATCAAGGGCGAAGGGCCGGGCGGCGGGGCGTTCCCGTTCTGGCTGTCGTTCGGCATGCTGATCTGCTGCGCAGCGATGATTGTCAGGTGGTGGCGGCGTGAGAGCCCGCCGAGCCAGTCCGACGCGCCGTTCATGGACCGCGAAACGTTCGAGTTGATCGCCACCGTCACGATCGCGGTCGGCGTGATGATCGGCTTGATCCACGTGATCGGCATCTTCTTTTCGCTGCCTCTGTTCCTGGCCTTCTATATGCGCTATCTAGGGCGCCATCCCTGGCGGCTGATCATCCCGATGGCGATTCTCACGCCGATCGTGACCTTCGTGTTTTTCGAGATGGCGTTGAAGCAGAACCTGCCCAAGGGCTTCACCGAGCCTCTGTTCTATCCGATTTACGATTTGATTTACTAGGCACCGGACCATGTATCGGCGGCAGGGAGAGGACCGGTCGCATTATTGGTATTAAGTATACCTGAATGCTTCCTCGCTTGCCGGCCGGTTTATCTGGACAGTTCCGCCAACGGTTGGAAACCACGCTGAAATGGAAATTCTGAACCTTCTTTTGGACGGCTTTCTCATCTCTTTCGAGCCGCTGAACCTCGCGCTGGTGATCTTCGGCGCGGCCGTCGGGCTGTTTATCGGGGCCATGCCGGGCCTGGGGTCGGTCAACGGTGTCGCCATTCTGCTGCCAATGACCTTCCTGGTGCCACCGACCTCGGCGGTGATCTTCCTCGCTGCCATTTACTACGGCGCCATGTATGGCGGCGCCATCAGTTCCATCATGCTGGGAATACCCGGCGCATCGACCGCGGTCGCCACCACCTTCGACGGCCGTCCCATGGCGTTGCAAGGCAAAGCCGACGTGGCGCTGGTCGCGGCAGCCACGGCATCGTTTGTCGGCGGCACCATCTCGGTGGTCCTTTTCACCGCCTTCGCACCGCCGCTCGCTGATGTGGCGCTCGCATTCGGTCCGCCTGAGGAATTCGCTTTGATGATCCTCGCTTTCGCCACCTTCATCGGGCTCGGCGGCGACGATATCCCCAAGACATTCTTCTCGATCTTGATCGGCCTGGTGTTCAGTGCCGTCGGCCTCGACGTGGTCAGCGGCGAGCCGCGACTGATCTTCATGGACCTGTCGGGTTTCATGCACGGCATCAACTTCCTGGTCCTTGCCATCGGTATTTACGGTATCGGCGAGATGCTGTGGACGGTGGAGCTTTCCAAGGGCGACGTGATGATCTCCCAGGCCAACGTCACCGTGCGCCGGGTGTTCGACGCGGTCAGGGACTTGGTGAAGACTTGGAAGACCATGATCATGGGATCGTTGCTCGGCTATTTCGTCGGCATCCTGCCGGCCGCCGGCGCGACGCCCGGTTCGCTCATGGCCTATGGCATCGCCAAGACGGTCTCCAAGGAGCCCGAAACCTTCGGTAAAGGCAACGTGCATGGCATCGTGGCGCCCGAGGCGGCCAACAACGCGGCCTCGACCGGTTCCATGCTGCCGATGCTCACGCTGGGCATTCCGGGCTCGCCGACCACCGCCATCCTGCTGGGCGGCATGGTCATCTGGGGGCTCGAGCCCGGGCCGCTCCTGTTCGTCAACCACACCGAGTTCGTCTGGGGCCTGATCGCCAGCCTGTACTCGGCCAACCTGTTCTCGCTGCTCATTAACATTGCCTTCATTCCCGCGTTCATCTGGGTGCTGAAGCTGCCGTTCACCATCCTGGCGCCGGTGATCTTCATGCTCTGTATCGTCGGCGGATATGTGCCAACCGATGACATGCACGACGTCTGGCTGATGTTCGTCTTCGGCGTGGTCGGCTACCTGATGCGGAAACTCGACTATCCGCTGGCGCCGGCGGTGCTGGCCATCGTGCTCGGCCCCTTGGCCGAACGTTCCGTGCGCCAGTCGCTGATTGGGTCCCAGGGCGATCCGTTGATCTTCTTCCAGCGGCCGATTTCCGGCGTCATCCTGGCAATTGCCATTATTCTTCTGGTCATGCCGGCGGTGAAGATGCTGCGCGCGCGCATGAGTGGCGAAGCAAAAGCATGAGGAGGCCGGGCCGGTGAAACGTCGGATCGCGGCGACGGAACTGGCGGTCGAGCCGATCGTCACCAGTTTCAGCCTCAAGGATCACATATACGCCTCGCTGAAGGACGCGATCACCCGGGTCGACATCTACGCCGAGGATGCGGAATTGCGCCTCGACGAACGGCGCCTGTCCGAACAGCTCAATATCTCGCGCACGCCGGTGCGCGAGGCCCTCGCCCGCCTGGAGCAGGAAGGTCTTGTGCAGATCGTGCCTCGGCGCGGCGTCTACATCATGCGCCGAACCAAGACCGAAATTCTCGAGATGATCACCGTCTGGGCGGCGTTGGAGAGCATGGCGGCGCGGCTGATCACGCTGAACGCCACCGACGACGAGATCGCCTCGCTGCGCGGCCTGTTTGCGACGTTCGACGGCGGCAAGGTACGTGCGCGCATCGACGAATATTCCGGCCGCAACATCGAGTTCCATCAGGCTATTCTCGATTTGAGCCGCTGCACCTTGTTGCGCGGAACCGCCGACAACCTGTTCATTCACATGCGTTCGATCCGGGCGCGCACCATCGGCGAGACCGATCGCGTTGACAAATCGATCATCGACCACATGCATATCATCGAGGCGCTTGAGGCGCGCGATACGGACCTTGCCGAACGCCTGGTCCGCGAACACACGCTCAACTTGGCCCGTCACGTCGAAAAATACGTGGATTACCTGGACTGAGATATTTGACTTGGGCCGCCGGCGCTCGACCGGGCCCGATGGGAGAGAAAGATGGCTAACCCTGCGACAGATACGAAGACGGCGGAAGACAACGCCGGAGCGGTTTCGCTCACCGATGGCTTTCATCTCGTCATCGACGCGCTCAAACTGAACGGCATCGAGACCATCTACAACGTGCCGGGTATTCCGATCACCGACCTGGGCCGCTTCATGCAGGCGGAAGGCATGCGGGTGCTTTCCTTCCGCCATGAGCAGCATGCCGGTTATGCCGCCGCCATCGCCGGCTTTTTGACGCAGAAGCCGGGCGTGTGCATGACCGTTTCGGCGCCCGGTTTTCTGAACGGCCTGACCGCGCTGGCGCACGCCACCACCAACTGTTACCCGATGATCCTGATCTCGGGTTCGTCGGAGCGCGAGATCGTCGATCTCATGCAGGGCGATTACGAAGAGATGGACCAGCTCGCAATTGCCAAGACGCTCTGCAAGGCGGCCTATCGCGTGCTGCACGCCGAGGACATCGGTATCGGTGTTGCGCGCGCGATCCGCGCCGCGGTCTCGGGCCGGCCGGGCGGCGTCTACCTCGATCTGCCGGCGGCGCTATTGGGTCAGACCATGGATGCGGCCAAGGGCGCGGCGTCGCTGGTCAAGGTCATCGACCCGGCGCCGAAGCAGTTGCCTGCACCGGACGCGGTCAAGCGTGCGCTCGACGTCCTCAAGGGCGCGAAGAAGCCGCTGATTATCCTCGGCAAGGGTGCCGCCTACGCCCAGGTCGACGACCTGATCCGCGAGTTGGTGGAGAAGTCTGGCATTCCATATCTCCCGATGAGCATGGCCAAGGGCCTTTTGCCGGACAATCATCCGCTTTCCGCCGGTGCGGCGCGCTCGTTGGTGCTCAAGGAGGCTGACGTGGTGATGCTGGTCGGTGCCCGTCTCAACTGGCTGCTTTCCCACGGCAAGGGCAAGCAGTGGGGCGAGGCACCGAAAAAATTCGTCCACATCGACATCGAGCCCAAGGAAATGGACTCAAACGTCGAGATCGCTGCACCGCTGGTCGGCGACATCGGATCGTGCGTCAAGGCGCTGGTCGACGGCATGGGCAAGGGCTGGAAGCAACCGCCCGCCGCTTGGTTGGGTGAGGTCGTCTCCAAGCGTGACGGCAACGTCGCCAAGATGGCGCCCCGGCTGAAGAACAACAACGTGCCGATGGATTTCCACGGCGCGCTTGGCGCGCTCCGCCGCGTCGTCGCCGACAATCCGGACCTGGTGCTGGTCAATGAGGGCGCCAACACGCTCGATTTCGCGCGCTCGATCATCGACATGTACAAGCCGCGCAAGCGTCTCGATGTCGGCACCTGGGGCGTCATGGGCATCGGCATGGGACAGGCGGTCGCCGCCGCGGTCGAAACCGGTTGCCCGGTGCTCTGTATCGAGGGCG
>JAYOXJ010000027.1:0-18909 GCA_038152725.1 Rhodospirillaceae bacterium | reverse complement strand
TGGGCGGCGCGCAGCCCTTGGGCGGGGTCGCCGCGGGGGGCGGTTTCCTGATCGACATGGTACTGCTGTGATGCAGCCAGGTCGCTTTGCCCTAAGGTCTCGCCTTCCTTGGGCGGGCGCCCGCCCGGCAGATAGAGCTCGGCGTGATCCGGCGTGCGGCGGTAGTCGGCCTCATGATTGGCGAGCGACAGCGCGAACAGCGGATAGACCGGAAAGCCCTCCTTGGCACAGCGGATGGCACCGGCCGCGACATCGGCGAAGCTCATCGTGCCGTAGCGCGCGAGGGCGGTGATCCACGCCGCCGGCGCCGCCGGCACGACGGTCCGCATCAATCCCTGCGGGATGGCGCCGCCGTGCTCACGCTCGAAATACTCGACAGACGCGGCGGCCGGCCAAGTGCCGAGACCGTCGATGGAAACCACCTCGGCATCACCCGCCATGCGCAGGATGATCGGCGCGACGCCGGCGACATTGACCAGGTCGGAGTGCAGTACACCGAGCGCGATACCGGCGGCGACGCCGGCGTCGACGGCATTGCCGCCCGCCTCCAGGATGGCGTAACCCGCCTCGGTGGCGAGTTGGTGGCCGGATGAAATGGCGAAATCGCTGGCGTCGACGGCTTTCTTCTTCGGCATGACTGCCTCCAGGACGGGCCGCGGTCAGTCGATGCGGCCGGGATGACGGACCTTCATGGGCACGCGCTTGAGGTCGCGGCCGATGATGATATCACCGTCATAGACGGCCTGCATCTCCCGTACCAGTCCTTCCAGCACGCCTGGCGCGTCGAGCATCGGTATGCAGTGCGACAGCACCACCGACTTTGCGCCGGCACGTTTGGCGACCTCGGCAACGTCCATGTGGCTGCCGCTGGAACGGCGGTACTGCTCGCTCGGCTCCATGCCGGTGGCGAAATGGCACATGTGGATCAGCACGTCGCAGCCCTTGGCGAGATCGACCATGCTGTCGGGCACGCCGCCGCTGTCGCCGGAATAGACCACGGTGCCGGCTTCGCATTCGAGACGGTAGCCGAGGCATTCCATGATCGGCTGGAAGTGCTGCGCGGTGCCGACGGTGACTTTCCATTCCTTGCCTTCGATGACGTCGCCGGTCGTCACTTCGCGGATCTTCGGCGCCGGCTTGGCGCGCGGCAGCTTGCCGCCGCCGCTGCCATCCGCGCGGCACGCTTCCCCTCCCGCCATGCGGCAGGGGCTCGACGGCAGATGAAGACCGTTTGCCGTCATGGGCCGGATGATTCCCGGAACTGGAATGCCCCCGACCCGGGCCGAAAGTCGAAACGCGAACCGCACGGAACCAATCGATCCTTGCGTTCTTCACTCGGCCGAATCTCCGAAACCGAGTGTGCGAACGAACCCTTCAACAAAGCGTTAACCATGGAAAGCGATGATGATTAACGCCTTCCCAGGGCAACAACGGCTTTAATCCACGGACGTGGCACACTAAATTGAGGACATCGAACCGCCCCAACGGAAGGTCCGCTGTCGTATGGCCACCGCCAATCCCGCCCCGCTCCGTGTCGCCTTCATCCACGCGCCGGACCCGGTCTACGCGGATACCCAGAACTACGGCGCCAAATTCATGCCGGTTTGGGCCTACACGCTGGGCGCCCACATCCCGGGCGACGGCCGGTTCCAGCTTTCGCTCACCGACTGCCGGTTCGAGCCGGAAGCCGGGATCGACGAGGCCGACGTGTTCCTGTTCAGCGGCATCAACCAGGACTACGGCAACATGGAGCGCGTGCGCGCCGATTTGAAGGCACGCTATCCGAACGCGCGTTCGATGATCGGCGGCCCGATCTGCTGGTCGTTCGAGCAGGCTGGCACGCTCGACCAACTCGACAATTTCGACCATGTCTTCATCGGCGACGGCGAAGAGGCGATCGAGGGGCTGCTGGAGGCGATCCGCACCGGCCAGCCGCTGGAGCGGATCAACAAGGCCGAGCGCCGCTTCCCTATCGCCGACGCGCGGCCGTTCTACAAGCCAATGCTCGATTCCACCATTGGACGCTACTACGGCGCCGTGCTGGAAGTGTCGCGCGGCTGCCCATTCCTCTGCGAGTTCTGCGACATCCGCATCCTTCCCGACAACAACCGCGCGCATAACAAATCGGCCGAGCTGATCGTCGCCGAGCTCGACCATCTCTGCCGGCTCGGCGTCAAACAGGTGCTGTTCGCCTGCGACAACTTCATCGGTGAGCCGCGCTGGGCCGAGGATGTCATCGACAAGATTTTGGAGTGGCAGGCCCGCACCGGTTTCCGGCCGAGCTTGTACACTTGGCTCACCATCAACCTCTACAAGTTCGAGGGCCTGATGGTGAAGATGCGCCGCGCCGGCTTCGACATGCTGTTCATCGGCATCGAGAGCTTCTCGCGGAACTCGCTCCTTGAGACCGCCAAGGTGCAAAACACCGCCACCGACATGATCGAGGTGGTGCGCAAGGTGCAGTCCTACGGCTTCATCGTCGTCGCCGGGTTGATCTTCGGCTTCGATTCCGACACCGAGGCGTCGTTCGACGATACCCTCAAGGGCTTGCGCGACGGCGCGCTGCTGTCGGGCGACCCGTCATTGTTGACGGCACTACCCGGCACGCCGCTCTATCGCCGCATGAAGCTCTCCGGGCGGCTGCGCCAGGTGCGTTTCGGGCTCGGCGGCTACAAGTACCAGACCAACATCAAGTACGTGCTGCCGCGCGAAACCATGATCGGCGGCTACAAGCGTTTCGTCACCGCGTTCTGCAGGGGCGAATACCAGTACCAGCGCCTCAAGGGTTTCATGGACTTGCTCGAGGAAGGCAACTTCGTCGCCATGGACAGCAAGGGGTTCGGCAACCTGGGTCTGTTCCTCAAGATGATCCTCGCCAACCGCGCCGCCATGTGGCAGATGACCCAGCGCCTGGCACGTTTCGCCCAGCGTCCTGCCAACGTCTACTGGGCGTTTCGGGGCCTGGCGCTGGCGCTTTCGCGGCCCGGCCGCGGCGGTTTCGGCTACTTCCAGTTCTGGTTCTTCGCCTGGACCAACGCGATCCTGAAATACCGCTACATCTCCGACAGCGACTTCGATCTGGAAAGCGTCGCCAACGACTTCAATATCACCGACATCCTGCCGGCCGACTACGAGAGCTCCGCCAACGAGGCGATCCCCGCCGGCAAGATCAAGGCGCAGCTCCGCGCCACCATGGCGCAGCTGGAAAGCGTCATCGCCGAACGCACGGCCTGATTCCCCACAACCGCACGAAAACATCTTTTGCCTCGCCGGCATCTTTTCTATTAATCCCAGGTGATCTGGGGGGCATGTCCATGAACGAAACGGCTTTTCGAATTGCCGTCATCCGAGGCGACGGCATCGGCGTCGATGTCACCGATGCCGCGCTCGCCGTAGCCGAAGCGGCCGGGCGCCGCATCGGCGGCTTCAAGCTGCAGTGCGAGGACCTGACCGGCGGTGCCGGCTATTTCCGCGAGGCCGGGCGCGACATGGCGCCGGGCGCGGAAGAGGCCGCCGCCGCTGCCGACGCGATCTTTCTCGGCGCCATCGGGCTCCCCTCGGTGCGCCACGTCGACGGCACCGAAATTTCGCCGCACCTGAGGCTACGCGACAGGCTCGGCCTCTACGCCGGGGTCCGCCCGGTGAAAGCCTACGCCAACACGCCGAGACGTCTTGCCGACCCGCGTGCCGCCGAGATCGACCTGGTGATCCTCCGCGAGTCGACCGAGGGCCTGTTCTACTCCGCCGCGGTGCATGGCCGCAACCCGGTCGCCGACGACACGGAAGTCCAGGATGTGCTGCGCATCACCCGCGCCACCACCGAGCGGCTGCACGATTTCGCCTTCCGCCTCGCGCACAAACGCAAGGCGCGCGGCCGGCCCGGCCGCGTCACCTGTGTCGACAAGGCCAACGTGTTCCGCTCGATGGCGTTCTTCCGCAAGATCTTCGATGAGCGCCGCGGCGCCTTTCCCGACATCGAGGCCGGCTATAACTACGTCGACGCCCAGGCCCTCGACCTGATCCGCCGGCCGTGGGACTTCGACGTGCTGGTGATGGAAAACATGTTCGGCGACATCCTGTCGGACTTGGCCGGCGGACTGGTCGGCGGCATGGGCATGGCCGCCTGCGCCGAGATCGGCGACGCCCACGGCCTGTTCCAACCGGCCCATGGCAGCGCTCCCGACATCGCCGGTCAGGACGCCGCCACTCCGCTGGCGGCGATCTTGAGCGCCGCCTTGCTGCTCGACTATCTGGGGGAGAAGTCGGCGACCGAGGCGCCCGCGCGCGCCGCCCGGCTGATCGAAACCGCAGTCGAGGCCGGCTTCGCCGCCGGCCGATTGCGGCCGATGGAATTCGGCGGCGACATGGGCACGCGCGCGGTCACCGACCAGGTTTTGGAAACGCTCAAGTCCGTCGACGCCGGTTGATCCGCGTCACTCCTCGGCGCTGACAAGCGCCGGCGAGGTCAGGATCATACGGATCAGTTCACCTTGGCGCCCGGTGCCGGTCTTGGAGAAGATCTGTTTCAGATAGGTGCGGGCCGTGCTCAAGGTCACGCCGATCGATTCCGCCGCCTCGTCGAGGCTGTCGCCGCGAGCGAGCGCGGCGGCGAGCCGGGCTTCCGAGTCGGTAAGGCCGAACAGCCGGGCGACCACGGTCGGCGCGACCTCGAGCCGGTGTTCGGGATCGGTGACAAACAGCAGCGCATTGGCACCGGCGGTGTCGGCAACTTCCTGCTCGAGCCGCGACACCAGGATCGAATAGGGCCGCAGCATGGACGGACGCTCTAGCGCCATCGCCCGCGATGCCCGCCCGCCGCCGTCGATGACCTCGCGGATCAGCACCTGCAACGCCTGGGTGTCCTTTGGGCTGGAGCCGCGCAGCGCGTTGTCGAGGGCGACCGTGAGACCGTCCTTGGCGGCGACGATCTCGGCACCCTGCGGGTTCATGAACACTACCTTTGCCGTATCGTCGACCACGATCACGCCGACCGGCACGCGGTTGAGTGCGGCCTCGCTCAACTGGACGGCGGCAGGGCTGCCGCCCGCGGCACCGAACTCGGCCATGGCGGCGTCGATGGCGGCGGCGAGGTCACGGGCCGGGCAAGGCTTGGTATAGAAGCGGAATACGTCGGCGTCGTTGATGGCGCTGATGGCGACGCCGAGGTCGGCATTGCCGGTCAGGATGATGACGCGGGTCCGGGGCGCCGCCTTCTTGATCGCAGCGGCGAGTTCGATGCCGGTCATCTTGGGCATCGATATATCCGAGACGACGACGGCAAAACCTTCGTGCCCAACCCGTTCGGCCGCTTGGCGGGGATCGGTCTCGAACGCGGCTTCCCAGTTGGGCCGGATCGCGTGCATGGAGCGCTTCATCGATTCCAGCAGTAGCGGCTCATCGTCTACGAACAGAACCTTGTTTCGCGCCAACTGACTCCATCCATTCGCTCGCCGGCCGATGTTCACCGTTCAAAACCAGACGGGGACTATATCGCGCCCCGCCCTGTTTGCCATCCGCGAACGCTCACCCAGGGCCAAAAATACCCCCCAAATGGTGATATTGCGCCATCGACGAAAAGTTCAGATTGCCGTCATCGAGCCCACACGTACGCGAGAGGAGGGTCCCGTGACCGGTAAGCATTCAACACGACGCGGCGTAACTTCGGTTGCCGCGACTGCCATCGGCCTCATCTGCGTACTCGGTGCACGGGATGCCCATGCCGACAAGGTTCTGCACTTCGGTATCGTACCGCAGCAATCGGCGACTCAGCTGGCCAAGGCCTGGATTCCGTTCATCCGAGAAGTTTCTCGGCGTGTTCAACTTCAGATCGCTTTCGCCACCGCCAGGGATATTCCCGCCTTCGAAAAATGCCTGGCACAGGGCGCCTACGAACTCGCCTATATGAACCCCTACCACTACACCGTGTTCCATGGGAAGGCCGGCTACCAGGCGTTCGCCCGCCAGGCCAAAAAGCGCCTGCAGGGCGTGATCTTCGTCCGCGACGACAGCCCGATCAAGACGCTCGACGACCTCGCCGGTGCCAAATTCGCCTTCCCGTCTCCGGCCGCCTTCGGCGCCAGCGTGCTGCCGCGCGCGGAAATGCGTTCACGCGGCATCGTCTTCGAGCCGGCTTACGTGAAATCGCACGATTCGGTCCATCGCGCCGTCGCCGCGGGCTTATTTCCGGCGGGCGGCGGAGTGACACGGACCTTCAACGCCCTCGATCCGGTTCTGCGCGGCCAGCTCCGCATCGTCTATCGGACCAAGGCATACACGCCGCACGCCTTCGCCGCGTCGCCGAAGGTTCGCGGCGACGACGCCGCGCGCATTGCATCGGCCATGGTGACCGTCGCCGAGACGCACCCCGATCTGGCCAAGGCGATCGGCATCAACGCCTTCGAACCCGCCAAGGACGCCGACTGGAACGACGTCAGTACGCTGGGGATGACGCCTGAGGAAACCGGCCTGGCCACCGGAAGCGGGGCAAAATGTCTTTCCGACTGAAAACCATCCTCAGCATCGCGCTGATCGAAATCTTGATGCTCGGCGCCCTGGTGTTGAGCGGCCTGCACTATCTTCGCGTTACCAACGAGGAGCAGCTGCTGCACCGGGCCGAGTCCGCCGCAAAGCTGTTCGCAACCATGACCGCCGACGCGGCCGTGGCCAACGACCTCGCCACGCTCGACGTGATGGTCGAACAGGCGCTCGCCAACCGCGGCATGGTCTATGTCCGGGTACGCAATGCGTCAGGCGATGTGCTCGCTGAGGACGGCGACATCGACGCGCTGGCCTCGCCATTCCGGCCCGACGTCTCGGTTAAAGAAGCCAACGACGACGACCGCTTCGACGTTTCCCATCCGATTGAGGTCGCCGGGCAATTGTTCGGCTCCGTAGAGGTCGGCGTAGATTCGACTTCCGTCGGCACCATCGTCGGCCAGGCGCGCAGCTGGATGCTGGCGGTCGCCGCCATTGAAATCGTGTTGGTGGCGCTGTTCAGCTTCGTTCTCGGCACCATGCTGACCGGTCAGTTGAGCCGCATTCAGCTGGGCGCCCGGCAGGTGGCGGCCGGCAATCTGGACTACCGGATCGACGTCGTCGGGAAGGACGAACTGGCCGATACGGCAACCAGTTTCAACGCCATGGCGGAATCGCTGACGCTCCAAGCTCGCGATCTCGAAGCTGCCCGCGCCGAGGCCGAAGCAGGCCGGGCACGCGCTGAATCGACCCTCGCCGACGCTATCGAGAGCCTGACTCTCGGTGTGTTGATCGCCGACGCGGACGGCCGCGTTCTCCATATCAACGGCGCGTTGGTCGACCTCTACCGAACGGTCGATGTCGACATCACCGCGGCGCGGGATCTCGGCGAGGTTGCCCGGGTCACGCGGCCCCTCATCGTTGGGCATGTCGACCATGCGCTCGACGACGGCCAGACCGACGGCACCCAACGGACATTGGAGTTGATCGACGGCCGGCGCTACCTGCACACGCGGCGCCTCATGTCGTCGGGCGGCATCGTCTTCGTCACCGCCGACATCTCCGCCGTCTACGAAGCGGAAGAGCGCGCCCGCAACCTGGAAGTCGAGTTGATGCAGTCGCAGAAACTGGAATCGCTCGGCACCTTGGCCGGCGGCATCGCGCACGAGATCAACACCCCGATCCAATACATCGGCGACAACCTGCGTTTCCTCGAACAGGTTTGCGGCGATTACGAAGCCGTCCTCGGCGCGCATATGGCGCTCGCCGCCTTTCTCGCCGACCGTGACGAATGGACTTCGGCAGAACTGAAGCGGCATGTCTCGCGTCTGCTCGACCACTGCAGAACGCTGATGGAAGAAAAGGATTTCGAATTCCTCTCGGCTGAAGGCCCTGTCGCGGTGCGCCAGTCGATCGAAGGTGTCGAGCACGTCGCCAGCATCGTCCGCGCCATGAAGGAATTCTCCCACCCGACCTCGAAGGAAATGGCGCCGGTCGACCTCAACCGCGTCGTCAAGCGCGCCGTCGCGGTTTGCAGCAGCGAATGGAAGCACGTCGCCGAGATGGAGCTGGCACTGGAGGAAGACCTCCCGACGGTCATGGGCCTTGAGGGCGAGCTCAACCAGGTCGTGCTCAATCTGATCGTCAATGCGGCGCAGGCGATTGGCGAAAAGGGTGGCGCCGGGCGCATCACCGTCACCACCACGTCCGCCAGCGGCGTCGTCACGCTCAGCATTCACGATACCGGCGGCGGTATTCCGGCCGAAATCCGCAACCACGTGTTCGACCCCTTCTTTACCACCAAGGAAGTCGGCAAGGGGACCGGCCAGGGCCTCGCCATCGCGCGCGACATCATTGTCAACAAGCATGCCGGCAACATCCAGTTCGACAGCATTCCCGGAACGGGCACCGAGTTCACGATCACGCTCAACCGGGCAAATCCGACGGCCGATGCGCCGCGCCCGTACGCCGGGGCGCGCGAACGGCGAGAGGATGAGGGCATGAACGCAATGAACACGCCCCCGACAAAACTCCGCGTGCTGTTCGTCGACGATGACGTCAGCCTGCTCAATGCGCTCAGGCGCACGTTGCACTCAATGCGTGCCGAATGGACCATGACCTTCGTCGAGAGCGGCGAACGCGCCTTGGCGCACCTGGACGAGCACGGCGCCGACGTATTGGTCAGCGACATGCGCATGCCCGGCATGGACGGCGCCCAATTGCTCGCCGAAGTGAGCCGCCGTCATCCCAGCGTGATCCGCTTCGTACTGTCGGGCTTCGCCAACAATGAGATTGTGACGCGCGCCGTCGCCACCTCGCACCAATACCTGGACAAGCCCTGCAATCCCGAACTGTTGATCGATGCCGTTCGCCGCTCGCTCGCGCTCCGCAACCTGCTCCAGGACGAGCGCCTGCGCGGCTTCGTCACCGGACTGCGCACATTGCCGAGCCGGCTCGACGTCTATGAAAAGTTCATCGCTGAGATCGACCGCCCTGCCGCCACCACCGCGACTATCGCCGCCGTAATCGAGAGCGATGTGGCGCTCGCGGCCAAGGTACTGAAGATGGCGAATTCCGCCTATTTCGCCGTGCCGGCCCATGTCACCGAATGCCGCCAGGCGGTGCAACTGCTCGGTCTCGACACGTTGCGCGGCGTGATCGCGCTGTCATCTTTCCTTGCAGAGTTCGCCGACACGCCGGATCTGGCACAAGCCGTCGAACGCCTCGGCCGCCGCTCGCTCGAGATCGGCATGCTCGCCCGCGATATCATGGCTGCCGAGGGCGGCGATCGCGATGCCTGCAGCCAAGCCTGCACCGCCGGCCTGCTCGCCCACGTCGGCACCCTGCTTTTGCTCGCCAATCACCCGGACGCATTTCGTACCGCCGGACGCATCTGCGACGATGACGGCATCTCCATCGTCGTCGCCGAGCGGATGGTGCTCGGCGCCACCCACGCCGAACTCGGCGCCTATCTGCTCGGGTTATGGGGTTTCCCCGACCCGGTCGTCGAAGCCGTCGCCTACCACCACGTGCCGGCGGATCTCGGCAGCGCCAAATTCTGCACGGCAAGTGCCGTTCACGCCGCCCAGGCCGTGGTTTGCGACTCATGTTTCACCGACAAGGATGGCGCACCGATCCACGCACATCTCGACGTCGCCTACCTGCGCGCGCTCGACAAAGTGACGCGCATCCCCCACTGGCGTCAGCTTTTCACCCAACGGCCAACCGACGGAGGCCAACCATGACCGCGCAAGAGAAAGTGCTTATCATCGACGACGAGGAAAACCTCCTCAATGGTCTCAAGCGCCAGCTTCGCGGTGACTTCCAGGTGCTGACCGCGACCGGCGGCCAGCAGGCGCTCGATGTCGTCGGCCGGGAAGGACCGGTCGCCGTCGCCATCTGCGACATGCGCATGCCCGGCATGGACGGCGCCACGGGGTTGGCCGCCATAGAAAAGAAGTCGCCGCTGACCGTGCGAATGATGCTGACAGGCAACGCCGATCAGAGCACCGCCATCGACGCCATCAACAAGGGCCACATCTATCGCTTCTTCTCCAAGCCCTGTCCGGCGGAGACCTTGCGCGCGGGCATCGAGGACGCGCTCAAGCACTATCGCGTCGCCGCCGCCGAACGTCAGTTGCTGGAGCAGACACTGGCAGGCAGCGTCAAGATGCTGATCGACGTGCTTGGCATGGTCGACCCGGACCTGGTCCATGTCTCGGAGCGCACGCGCGAATGGGCGCGGCCGGTGGCCCGGGCCCTCGACATGCCGAACGCCTGGCGGCTGCAACTGGCCGCCATGCTGGCGCCAATCGGGCGCATCGCCATTCCGTCGGCGATCCGCGAGAAGCATCGCCAGGGCAAGGCGCTCGACGCGGTCGAGCGCGAGATCATCGCAGCCGCGCCGGAGACGACGCGCGACCTGATCGCCAACATTCCGCGCCTCGCCGAAGTCGCCGAGATCGTGCATCTGCACCAGAAGAACTTCGACGGCAGCGGCTTCCCGAAAGGCGGCCCCAGCGGCGGCGAAATACCGCTTGCCGCCCGGGCACTCAAGATCCTCGCCGCCCTCGCCGAAGTCGCCGGTGTCGAGAGCCCGACCGCCGCCCATTTCGCCACCCTCGAAGGTCACGCCGGCAGACGGTTCGATCCCGATTTGCTGGCGCGCATCAAGGCCTGCCTGCTGCCGGAGTTGCAATCCACGGCCCGAAGTGAAGTCACGGTCGACGTCAAGGCGCTCTACCTGACCGAGGGCAACACACTGATCGAAGACCTCTACGCGCCGAACGGCCAGTTCCTGCTTGCCGCCGGCACCCGAATGACTGTTGCGCAGGCGAGGAGCCTCCGAAACATCGCCAAACTGAGCAAATTCGAAAACCCCATCCCGGTCCGCCGTTTGCTCGACGACGGACAAGCCGTGCCGGAGTCTCGGAGCGCATGAATAATGGAGAATATCCGATGACGAATATCCTAGTCGTCGACGACGACGAACGCTTGCATGGCGGCCTCATGCGTGGTTTCCGCACGACGCGGCCGACATGGAACGTAACCTTCGCCGTCAGCGGCGAGCAGGCGCTCGCCAAGTTCCAGCGCATGAACTTCGATGTCTTGGTCACCGACATGGACATGCCGGGCATGGACGGCGCCACCCTGCTTTCCAACGTGGCGGCGAAATCGCCCAGCACCATGCGCGTCGCCATGTCGGGACGTTACGACTACCTCACCACCTACTCGATGACCAACTGTTCGCACATGTACCTGGCCAAGCCGTTTCAGGTGCCGGAACTGGCGGAGATGATCGAGTCGGCGCTGGTCGTACATCGCTTCGAGCTCCGCCGCGCCAACATCTGGCTCGACGACGTCTACAAGAACGAGGGCAGCCCTGACGTGGCCAAGCTGTCCAGCGACGTACGCCGGCGCGTCAACCGCGAGCGGTTGAAGCGCCTCGGCGTCCACCTCGCCGAGTGAGTGAGATCGCGCATGGGCGTCGTATACGACTTGGCGTCGGGGACGGAAGTCCCCGACACCTCGGTCCTCTTCATCGATGACGACCCGGAACTCCTGGCCGGTCTCGAACGCGCGCTCCGGCCGTGGCGAGCCGACTACGAGATGCTGTTCGTCTGCGGCGGATCGGCCGGCCTGTCGACGCTCCAGCGCCGGCCGGTCGATGTCGTGGTTACCGACATGGCCATGCCGATGGTGGACGGCGGCGAATTGATCGACCGGGCGCGCAAGCTCCGCCCGGAAACGGCATTCATCGTGCTATCCGGACATTGCGCGCCCGCCCGTGTCGACGCACTCACCCATGACGGCGTGGTCTACTTGGGCAAGCCGGCGGCGCCGGAAGTCGTCATGGAGATGGTCGAGGACGCCGTAGACTGGCTCGCGACGATGTGTTGACGTCGACATTGCCGATGCCATTGCAATTTCCCGAGATTAGTCCCAAATAGCCCTGGTACCGCGGACTCCCGGTGACGTACGGTTTCGCCCCTCGCCCCTCCCCGCTCGTGACAGGAATTTGTTTATGGCCAATCGTTCAAAGGTCGGCTGGGAACCGTTCGGCGCCTTGCTCGGCGAGGCGCCGGGTGGCGTCGCCGTCTATTCGTCCGACTACGAAACCGTCGACGAGACGGTTTATCCCGACCGCAGCGCCTTCAAGAGCTTCCTCGACGGCGTCTACATGGGCCACAAGTGGCAGTGCGTGGAATTCGCGCGTCGCTGGATGTACGTGAACCGCGGCCACGTCTTCGACGACGTCGCCATGGCCTACGAGATCTTCCGCCTGCCCGACATCCACTCGGTGCAGGAAGACCACCGTCTGCCACTTAAGTCGTTCCGCAACGGCTCGCGCCGGCCACCGGAGCCGGGAGCCTTGATCATCTGGAACGAGGGCGGCTGGTTCGAGCGCACCGGCCATGTCGCCGTCGCTGTCGAAGTCACCGAGGATGCCGTCCGCATCGCCGAACAGAACGTTAACCACCGCAAGTGGCCCGATGGCGCGGCTTGGTCGCGAGAACTGCCGATGATCACGGACGCGTCCGGCTCGCATTGGCTGCACTGCACCTACGACGACACCTCGATCCTGGGCTGGGTGATCCAGACCGACGATGCGGCCCATGCCGATGTTCCGGAGACGCCCGACCCCGGCGTCTTCAACCTGCGCATCGGCGAGGTCCAGCCGAAACCGGGCCCCTGGCTCGACGAGACCGCTCCAGCCGAGAAATCCTACGTCGAGTTCATGGGCGGCCATCGCCTTGCCAGCCGCGACGACCATCTCGGGCGCTACTTCGTGATGAGCGAGACGGCGCGGACCGAGGTCAAGCGCGCCACCAACGAACTCCACGCCATGTTCATGCACGCCACCGATTACGTGCTCGACCATCCCGACATCCTCGAACGCTTCAACCTGCCCGCTGCCCTGCTGCCCCGGCTGCGCAACAGCTGGCAGAACCGGCGCACCCACAACATCACCGCGCGCTTCGATTTCGCGCTCTCGGAAAAGGGCCTCAAGGTCTACGAGTACAACGCCGACAGCGCCGGCTGTCATATGGAGTGCGGCCTGTTGCAGGGCCGTTGGGCCACACATCACGGCGTCACCGCGGGCCGCGACCCGGGTGCGCGTCTGGCCGAGGCGCTGAGCCGTGCCTGGTACGACAGCCACGTCGACGGCCCGCTGCACATCCTCCAGGACGAAGACAAGGAAGAGGATTATCACGCGCTCTACATGAAGGCCGCGGCGGAAGCCGCCGGCGCGCGCTGCAAGCTGGTGCGCGGCCTGGACGGATTGGGCTGGGACAAGGCCGGGCGCGTCGTCGATGCCGACGGCGAGCGCATCGACTGGGTGTGGAAGATCTGGGCCTGGGAAACCGCGCTCGACCAGCTGCGCGACGAGGCGCTCGACGAAGCGGCGTTCCTGGAGAGCCATAAGTTCGAGGAAGTGCGCGATCATCCGCCGCGCCTGATCGACGTGCTGCTCAGGCCCGAGGTCATGGTGTTCGAGCCGATGTGGTCGCTGATCCCGTCCAACAAGGCGATCCTGCCGGTGCTCTGGCATCTCTATCCGAGGAGTCCTTATCTGCTGGAGACGCATTTCGAGCTGACCGATGGTCTGGCGGCGCGCGGCTACGTGAAAAAGCCCATCGTCGGGCGCTGCGGCGGCAACATCGCGCTGGTCGACTCGGACGCCCGCGTGCTCGAGGAGACCGAAGGCCAATTCCACGATCGCGACGACATCTATCAGGAACTGTTCCCACTGCCGGAAATCGGCGGACTCTACACCCAGGTCTGCACCTTCACCGTCGACGGCATCGACGCCGGTGCCTGCGTGCGCTGCGACACCTCGATGGTGATCCGTTCGCACAGCGACCTGCTGGCGCTCCGCGTCGTTCCTGACGGGGAGTTGTAGGCCGCCCGGCCGATCTTGCCCCGGGCCTGGTTTCGTGAAAGGATTTTCGGGCTGAAGGAAGCTTGAAGATGACCGATCACATTCGCCGTCCCCACGATCTCGGCGGGCTCGACCTCGGACCGATCGACCGGGCCGGCCACGCCTTCGAACCCTGGGAAAAGCAGATCGATTCCATTGCCCGCCTGGTCGGCGACAAGAAACGCCGCATCATGACGATCGACGAGATGCGGCGCGCCGTCGAGGACCTCGGCCCCGGCATCTACGATACGCACAACTACTACCAGCGCTGGGTGATGGCGCTCGGCAACCTGCTCTTGGAGAAGGGCGTCTTCACCGTCGACGCGCTCAGCCGCAAGATGGCCGAAGTCGAGGCGCGCTGGGCAAGCGAGCGCGCAAAGCCCAAGGACGCGGCGCGATGACGTTGTTCCGGATCGGCGACACGGTGACGGTTCAAGACGCCTATCCTCTCGGTCACGTCCGCACGCCGACGTTCGTTCGCGGCAAGACCGGCGTCGTCGTCGCCGTCGCCGGCGTCTATCCGAACCCGGAGGAATTGGCTTACGGGCGTCCCGGCACGCCCGCCAGGACCTTATACCGGGTAACGTTCCGCCAGAGTGATCTGTGGACCGACTATCGCGGCCCCGCCCTCGACACCGCGACCGTCGACATCTTCGAACACTGGCTCGAAGCGGCCGGAGCACAGGGTTAGATGAGCGGCGATCATCACCACCACGTCACCCCGCACCCGCCGCAGCCCGACATCGAGGACGGCGAATTCACGCGCTTCCAGGTGATGGCGACGGCGATGGCCGAGTTGCTGATCGAGGCTGGCGTGTTCAGCGCCGACGAATTCCGCGCCCAACTGGAAAAGATGGACGCCAAGACGCCGGCCGACGGTGCGCGCATGGTGGCGCGCGCTTGGCTCGACCCGGCCTACAAGGCGCGCCTGCTGGCGGACGTCAACGCCGCGGCCGAAGAACTCGGCATCGACGCCGGCCACATTCCGATCCGCGCCGTGGAGAGCACCGAAACGCTCCACAACGTCATCGTCTGCACGCTTTGCTCGTGCTATCCGCGCATGCTGCTCGGGCTGCCGCCGGATTGGTACAAGTCGCGCGCCTATCGCGCGCGCACCGTGCGCGACCCACGTGCCGTATTGCGCGAGTTCGGCACCGACGTCGGCGACGACGTCGAGGTCCGCGTCCACGACGCGACCGCCGATCTGAGATACATGGTTCTGCCGCTGCGCCCGGCCGGCACCGAGAACTTCGACGAAGCGGCGTTGAGCGCCCTGGTCACGCGCGATTGCCTGATCGGCGTCACCCGGGTCAAGTTGCCGGGCTAGCGCGGGCGCATAACCATTCAAAAACGCGTCCACCGCCGGACCACTTTGGCGTGATCCGGCGGCTGGCTTTGACGCGGGCCTTTGCGGCCCGGCGATCCGGGGCAGCGCCGCTTGCGCGGCGCCGAAGTCGACTACTCGGAGGCGACTATGCCGCGGGCTTCGACGAGGATCAGCAGCGCCTCTTCCGTGCTGCCACCCTGGCACTTGGCCTGAGCCGCGGCGACCAGTTTCTCGAATTCGGCGGTCGCTTTTTCACCGATCGCCGGATTGGCATCGCGGGTGGCCAGCGTATCCTTGAGCGACTGCATGCAGACGTCGATTTCCTTGATGCTGCGCGTGTCGGCATTGGCGCCATGGGGTTGGGCAAACAGCATCACCGCCACCGCGGCAACGGCGAACGGGGTCGTTTTGGTAAACATGGTATGGGGTTCCAAATAAGGTGTCGGCGCCGACCTGTCGGCACCCATCCGAGCGGCAGCGCCGTATCGAATGCGAGGTGAATCATGGGGCCACTCGGGCATCTTGGGAATGGGGGCACGGAAATTTGATCGGCCCGTGATGCACCCGCCCTGAACCGGGCCGGCGGGGCCGAAATCGGGCCACGGGGCCTGCCCCGATGCCACTAACTACCCAAAAAACAAAAGGACTTAAGCGGGCTTAAGTCCTTTTGTCGGCGCCACCGCCGGAATGGTAGCGGAAGATGGATTCGCCCCCCGACACGCGGATTACAATCGAGGTTTCCCGGTCTTACATTCCGTCACAAATCGTAACAACCTCCGTTCCAACGCGACGATTTGCAGAGCGCCTTGCAGCCTACATCGTTTCAATTCGTCACAAGCTGAAAGTTTGGATTACAGAAAATGATGGTATCCAGTCGCTACCCCAAGAGCACTATTGCTGCCTGCTGTGTACTACCTATTCAGCGTCATCAAATAATTGCTTCAGATAACGTCCGGGATTGCCGAGAAATGCCTTACTGACCCGAACGTGCTCGATCTCGTCGTAAGTGACAGAGGAAATGCTTTTCCCATCGAAATTAAAAATCTCGGCTCCAGGATAGCTGAGGAGGATCGGCGAATGAGTTGCGATAATCACCTGCGCGTTGCCGGACATCTCCCAATCCCGGAGTAATCTCAAAAAGCTGAGTTGTCGCATGGGAGACAAAGCATTCTCCGGTTCGTCCAAGAGAAAAACGCTGCGTTTGTCGGTATCGAAACGGCCCTTGAACAGGTTAAGGAACGACTCGCCGTGGCTTTGGTGGTGAAGTTGTCTGCCGCCATGCATTTCGGCGCTGCCCGTATCGTCGATATAGCGTGCCACATTGGCAAACGTATCGGATCGGAAAAAGAACCCCTTGGAAATTTTCGGCAGCCAGGAAGGGCGGAGCGCCGGTGCCAGCGCCGAAACGGTATCGTCAGGTGATTGATGCAGTTGATGATACTCGCTACCGCCAGCAGCATTGAAACCGCAGAGTTCCGCGATGGCCTCAAGAAGAGTAGACTTCCCGGTACCGTTCTCTCCGAAAAAAAATGTGACGGGCGACTCGAAGGGCATCGAGAATTCCTGCCCGAACAACACCGGGAACGCGGAAAACGGAAATGCTTGGCGATCGGCCCTGTCAGGAAGCAGCGTGATGCGTTTTAAAAATGGAGGAGAAAGGGAGCCGCCAGAACTCATTTGTCTCGTCAATCGTTCTCATTGCCCGCAGGAAATTCAATCTCTGGAATTTCGATTTGATCGCCACCGGCATTGTACAATTTCGTCCCGGTATCTCTCATTCGCTGGCGTAGGAACGAGGTGACCAGCTCGCAAGCTTGCTCCTCGTCCGCGCCATAGATCTTGAACGGAGTCTCGCGTAAAAGTAGGCACTCAACAAAACAGTAAAAACCGCCATCATCTTCCTGTTCTGGAGATGTTACGCGGAGTGAAAAAGGGACGACGCCTCCGTCGCCCCTTTTTGCCGAGGCCTCAAAAGTCAGGATGTAATTTTCTAGTTGTTCCATGTATCCAATGGCTGAAAATATGATTTTTAGCGAATTGCGCGCAGCGCAACTCAAACCTGCTATTTTCCTCATTCCCCTCCCAACAACTCTTCAAAGAAGCTACGCCACTCGCCATCTTCGCCGCGAGCAATGGCTTCATTGATGAGTTTCAAATCGGTCGCAAGCATGAGAGCAAGCACGTGATCATCAATTATTTGAGACTTCTGCCAAACCCTCTCACAAAGTTCGCGGTAATCACTCCTCGCGAACCTTAGCTTTTCGAGCCGTTCAAATTGTTCGCGGCTCATCTTGATAATTGTTGGCCGTGCACTTTGCGGAGGGCCAAAAGGCACCATCTCTGCCTTGAACCCCTCAAACCCTAAATCCAGGTCACCGTCATCGCTCACTGGGACCATTATGCTTAGATGCGCAACAGCATCATACCTTTGACGCACGTAGGTCGATGGGGCCCCAATGACCAATGTTCCATCAAACATGTTGCGCGGAAACTGAAGTGCCAATGACTTCCAAAGGAGGCGCGCCAAGATGTCTACAATCTCCTCATGTGGTTGCGGAAGACTGGCTTCAATTTCTTTTAAGGTGGAGCCGTGCATCAAACCGTTTCTTGTCTTGTGCAAACGCTCAATCGTCTCGTTACTGCACTCTTTGTCAGCCGACCTCAACAGTTCTTCGATCGCCTGCTTTGCGTATGGTTTGTGGACAGGGTTAACGCCACACGCCTCACAGAATAACGGCGACTGGCATTGAGGACATCGATCCGGGACCTTTTCACTTGATTTTTGAAACTCCGCGACGATCTCTAACGCGAACCAAAAATACATGAACTGATCGTCTGGTATGGTCTCGTTAATACCAAGTCGATACCAACGCAACGCACGTCGGATGGAGGGTGGAGCATCGAACTCAAGCAGTCGTTGAATGCTCTTCACCATTTCTTCATCGAGATATGGCTCCGGATCCTCGTACTCTATTGAGTCACTCCACAACCGCACATCCCGCATTCCATCTTGGCCAGATGTTGTAACGTCAACTAGCTGTCGAATTCGATGGAGCTCAAACCGTGAACCGGATGCAAAAGCGAGCATATTGAGACAATCGACCAAACACTCTTCTGATATGTCCTTAGCTTCATCTAGGCTCGGAGCGTCGAAGTAGATGTGCAGCGATAATAGAAATGGAGTAGTATACACCGTGCGCGGGATGTTTTGAATTCGAGCCCGATAAAGCCCTTTTGGATGCTTGATCCTCAATATGCGATCATCAGCTAACACTGATAATTCGCTTTTGACCTCAAAATTGGCGACGCATTCCATGTTCACCCTCCCGCGTTGCGCCGAATTCCCAGTCACAGATATCGAAAATTTTGAACTACCAGATTTTTCGCGCTCAACACGCTAATGAGGTGAAACAGTTGATTGGGAAAATCGTGCGCAATGTGGTTTATGGACAAATCAGGCGAATTTCTTTCGTAAGTAGTATAAGATCCAAATATTCATCAAATTCGAAATGGGAAGCAGCGATTTTGGCAAAAACAGCGGACTACTTTGGCAAAAAGAAAAATTTCCTAAAACAAAACCCTTGAAATCATCAATGATTTCAAGGGTTTAATTGGTAGCGGAGGAGGGATTCGAACCCCCGACACGCGGATTATGATTCCGCTGCTCTAACCGACTGAGCTACTC
>JAYOXJ010000026.1:2723-19395 GCA_038152725.1 Rhodospirillaceae bacterium | reverse complement strand
CGTCGACGTGCTTGGATACGTCGCCGGGCTGTTCGAACAACACGTCGAGCTTTCCGCCCATCACCGCGCCGTAACGCTGGGCCGGCTTGTCGAACAGCACCTGCTTCGACTTGAAGCCGAAATGCTTCTCCAAAACCGCCATGGTCACGAGTTCCATGGGGATGTTGACGTTGGAGACGGTCAGCTTCTCGGGCGCGCTCTTGGCGTAGGCGAGAACCTTCTCGAAATCGGGCTTGCCTTTGGTCATGAAACGTTCGTCGCCGCCGCGGATGTAAAGGCCGGATGGCGCCACGTTGCTGATCAGCAGCGGGATCAGGTCCTCGGCCGGATTGACGTCGGTCGCGCCCTCGGCATAGCGCGCCGGCAGCGCGTCGATGTGCTGAAGGATCGTGTAGCCGTCGGCCGGTGCCTGCTGGAAGTCCGGCAGACAGTTGAGGCCGCCGCCGCCGGGCTTCGCGATCATGTTGATCTTGCCGCCGGTGATCTTTTCCGCCGGGCCGATCAGCGCCTGCACCGACTGCGCCGAGCCGCCGGCCTGACCGTAACAGACGATGATGGTGATCGGTCGGTTGGGGTAGTCGCCTGGTTTCTTGGGCGCCGCTGACGCCATTGTTCCGGCCACCATGAACGTCGCCGAAATGCCGATGGCACAAAGTGCACGCATCATTGCGTTGCGCATGATTCTCCTCCCAAATTTTATAGTCGGTTTCGTTAACTCGACGGGCCTCTCCGCCTTTGACAGCATCGGTCATGCGGCTACGCGGGTCAAGGGAATTATCCGCATGTTCCGTATTATGGAACAAATAATCACGGATAATTGCGGGAAAATGTCTCTTTCAAGAAACTGTTCTTCATTTTGGAATATGTGTGAGGCGCCATCACACCGCCACCAGGTGCTTTCGGATGATCTGCAGCGCCTGTTCGGGGAAGCGTTGCGCGAGCAGGCCGGCGCCGAACAACACGTAATGGCGATCGACATAAATCGTCGGCTCGACGGGGACCAGCGCGGACGGATCCGCGGCCCGGCGGCAGGTCGCCTCGAGGATGAATTTCGCGTGTATGCCGTGCGCGAGCACGCCGCCGACGCCGACCAGCATGCGCACGTCGGTCAGGTCCTTGCCTTCTTGCACGGGGACCGGGCCGGTGGCGGTGAACACTTCCTTGATGCGGCCGGCATGGCGCACCATGGCGAGCCCGGCGGCGGCGCGGGCGACGGCGGCGTCCATCGCCAGCTCGCCGTCGTGGTCGGAGACGAACCCGGTCTCGTGACCGATCTTTTCCACATAGGTCTCGATGGCTGCCCTCGACGCCGGCTGACCGAGCGCCGCGCAGGCGTCGGTCAGGGCGGCGATACCGGCGCGCGCCATCACCGTCGGTGCGCTTACGCGCATGCCAAGATCGCCCTCCACGGTACGCTTGGCGTGCAGTTCGGGCAGGCCGCGCTGGATCACGCCGGGGGTGCGCGGCACGCCGGAAGCGATCGAATGGACGTCGGTCGTGGCGCCGCCGATGTCGACAACCACGACGTCGCCGCCGGTCCCGTCCGACAGCAACTGCGCGGCATCGAGGATCGCGCGCGGCGTCGGCACGATCGGGTCGGTCAGGTTGATCTCGTCGCCAACCCGGTCGATGCCCTTGGCGTGCACGATCCTGTCCATGAAAATCTCGCGGATCTTAGCGTGCACGGGTTCGACGTTGAGTTTGTCGACTTCGGGCAGAATGTTGTCGACGATGAATACGGTAAGACCGGCCGCCCGCAGCACATCGCCACAGTCGTCCGCGACCGACTTGTTGCCGGCGACGATGACCGGGCAACTGAGGTCGCCTGTCGCTAGGCGGCCGGCGTTGTGGACGATGATCTCCTCGTCGCCGCCATCGGTTCCGCCGGCGAGCAGCAGGATGTCGGGCGCATGTTGGTGGATTTCCTGCAGGTCGGCGGCGCTGAGCTTGAATCCGTAGGCGCCGACGACCTTGGCGCCGGCGCCCAGCGCAGCGCGCTGGGCCGCCTCCAGGCTCAACGTTGGGACCAGGCCGACGACGACGACGCGAAGACCTCCGGCGGCGCTTGAGCAGGCGTGCGCCGGCGCCTCGGCCGGCTTGAACTCGTCGCCGATCGCCGCCAGCGCGTGGGCGAGCCCGTCGCGCACGTCGCTGCCGACGGTCGAAGGCGCGTAGCCCATGCCGAGAATTTCGGCGGTATCGAGATCGAACAGCACTGCCTTGGTGTAGGTGCTGCCGAAGTCGATCACCAGATGGCGGGAGAGCATGGTCAATTTGTCACGGGAAAGGGACCGTCGGGCGCGCTAGCGGACTCAGGTCGAGGCCGCTCGCTGCTCAATCGGCCAGCCCGAGATCCTTCTTGAGGTCGTCGATCGCGGTCTGCGGCTTGGTCTGCGGCGGGTAGACGCGATGGAACCCCTGATCCTTGAACAGTTTCTCCGTCGTCGGCCATTCTTCGGGATCGGTGACCAGGATGCCGCCGAGGTAAAGCTTCACGTGGCCGAGGCCGGCTTCCTTGCATTTGGCGCCGAAGTCTGCGCAATCGATCCGCGCCATGCCGTATAGAGACGAGACCAGGATCGCGTCGGCGGCCGTCTCGCGCGCCGTCGCTATGAATTCCTCCTGCGGCACGACGGCACCCAGGAAGACGACCTTGAAGCCCGCCTCCTCGAGCGCGTATTTCAGCACGTTGCTGCCGACGATGTGTGCGTCCTGGCCGATCGTGCCGAGCACGATGACGGGTTGGCGGCCGGGCTTCGCCCGTCCCCCGGTTTCGGCCTTGCCGGTCGTAGCTTGCATGTTCCCCATCCCTCCCAGTTCTCAGTAAGAACGCTCTGATACTTCATCCAGCATCTGGCGCGAAGCCCAGGTCGCTTCGCGGATCAACCATTCGACGCCGGCCTTGCTGTTCTCCTTGGTCTCGCGCTCCCTGACCTTCTCACGATGGTACTCGATCACGTCCTTGGGCAGCGGCACGTCGCCGTGGTCGAGATAGCGAAGCGCGCCTTTGTAGTCGCGGACGATCTTGACCTTGCCGTTGATGTACCTGTAGGGCGAGAACATGGTGTCCAGCACGCCGGTCATGATGCCCTGGGCGCCGCCGACGGCGAGGTCGCCCTTGCCGAGTTCCAGGATCCGGTCGACGCAGGCATGGACCTCCTTTTCGATCATTTCCATCTCGAGGGTTAGCTCCGGCGAGTCCGGCAGCCGTTGGCCGGCGACCAGCCGTGCCACCTGGCCGCACAATTCAACGGCCTCGCGGAAACCTTCCTTGGTCGGGGTCGTGGTCGATTCGTCGGGCGACTTGATAAACATGCCACTGCAGCCGCCAAGCGCGGAGACGGCCGCATTCCAGGCGAGCTGCCCGGACATGGCGCCGCGGCTCAGCGGCCAGTCGCCGAGGAAGAAATAGGTCCACGAGAACAGCTTGACGTCGGAATACCCCATCTTGTCCAGGTACTCGCGCGCCAGCTTCATCAGCGAGCGGATCGCCGCCACGTCCTGCACCAGGTTCATGCCGATGCCGAGGCTGAGATCGATCCACTTGACGCCCTGCGACGCCGAAAGCAGCGTCTCCAGCAGCGACACCGTGACCTTGAAGCCGAGCGTGTCCCAGCCGGGCAGGTTGGCGGAGGCGCGGCGCAGGATCGGGATACCGGCCTCGGTGAAATGCGCGGCAAGGCGATCGATGTACTGCTGATTGAAGATGTTCATGTCGACGGGATAGTCCCGCGACTGCTGGATCAGTTCCTCGATGCTCTTGATTGTGCCCCAGGTCCAGCCACCGGCGAGCGCGATCTCCCACGGCAGGCGCGCGTCCTCGTCGTTGTTGTCAGTGCCGACCGCGGCGCGGGTGCATTCGTTGAGGGCGCGCGCGCCCTCGAGGCCGTGCGCCACCACCGGGTAGCCGTTCAGGTAGGAAAAGCCGTCGCGCTTGCTGCGGTCGACGGCGTCCTGGGCCATCGCGTACTTCGACTTGCGGGTATAGGTGTCGGTCAGAACGTACCAGCGGTCGGGCTTGAGGTCCTCCGAGTGTTCCATGTGCTCGACGGTCTGGTGCACGAGGGCATGGCCGACCTGAGGCGTGATCTGGATGCGACCCTCTTCCGCCGCGCGCTCATTTCGTAGCGAGGCGTATTTATACCACGGCTGTTCCTTGTGGTAGGCGATGGCGTCCTCGATTGCCGTTGCCGACTTGAGCGCGTCACCGGTGGGCCAGAACGCCAGGACCTTCTCTCTTTCTTTCAGAAAGAAGTCCCAGTCCCATTGCTTCATGTTCAGATCGATACCAGCCAGCATTTCAAGCCCTCCCGAGCGGCTCTTTCAGATGTTCCATATAAAGGAACGCTGAAATCATTGAAAAAAGTAGCACATGGGGATGCGCTATACAAAGCGCCTTCTTTCAAATAAAAAATTCCGTAATGTGGAACATTTATCACTTATGGCGCTGAATTTGTTTCCCTACGATTGACCGCTGGGCGCCCATTTCAGCCGCGGAACGGATCGAGCCCGGTGAGTTCCCGGCCGTGGATCAGGGTCAGGATGCCGGGCGTGCCGTCCGGAATGGTCAGCGTGCGGACGTCGCGCGCCATGCGCTCCAGCCCGACTTCGCGGCTCAGCCCCATGGCGCCGTGCACCCGCATGGCCAGCGCGATGGCCTGGTCGCAGGCATCGACGGCGTAACGTTTAGCCATGGCGGAAAGCCCGTTGGCGCGCTCGCCGCGGTCGAGCGCCGCGAGCGCGTTGAAGCACAGCAGCCGGCTGGTGATGACGGCTGTCTCGATCATGGAGAGATCCTGCTGGATGAGCTGGAACGCACCGATCGCCTTGCCGAACTGCTTGCGTGTCTTGGCGTACTCGACGGCCATGTCGAGCGCCTTCTGCGCCTGGCCGACCGCCATCAGACCGACCAGCGGCCGGTTGGCGAGCCAGGTCAGGGTCAGCATGCGCGCCGTGCCGCCGTCGTCGGGGCAGCGGTTGCGCTTGGGCACGATGCAGTCGTCGAAGAACACCTCGCCGTGCGGCGACTGCCGAAGGCCGATCAGGTGGACGCCGCGCGTCTCGATTTTCGACTCGGTCGGATCGACCAGAACGCGCGCCATGCGCGCCGAGCCGTCGGACAGCACCTCGCGGCAGATCACGTGCATGAGGTCGCAGACGGTGGCGTTCGATATCCAGAGCTTGCTGCCGTTCAGGACGTAGTGATCGCCCTTCTCTTCGAGTCGCGTCTTGATGCCGCGCGGGTCGGAGCCGACGTCCGGCTCCGTGCTCGCCGTGCAGCCGATCTTGCGGCCGGTCATGAGGCCGTCGAGGTAGCGTTCCTTCTGGTCCTCGGTGCCGCCGTAGTAGAGCCGGGCCGTGGTCGCCTCGTGCGGCTGCAGGATCAGGCCGACGCTCGGCGGGATATGTTCGGTGATCAGGCCGTAGTCGACCATGCTGAGTCCGGCGCCGCCGGCGTCCTCGGGAATGCGCGCCGCGGTCATGCCGAGGTTGGCGCCGATCGCCATGATCTCGAGCACGGTTTGCTTGGAGAGCGGCTTGTCGGGATCGTTGCGATCGAGGATCGGTTGGATATCGTCGGCGACCATCCGGCGCGCCGACTCGGAGATCATGTTTTGCTCGGTCGTCAGAGAAAAGTCCATTTCCAAAGCCCTCGCATTGCCCGGGGACCAAACCCCATAAGTTCATGCGGCAATGAGTCTCGAAGCAATCAATCCAATCTCTCGCGGTTTCGGTCAGGACGGCGCTTTTTCGCCGACCTCGACCACGACGCGCCCGATCGTCGTCACATTGAAGAACTTATCCATGGCGTCGTCGAGGGCGTCGAACGGAATCGGGCGGGCGATCTTGTCGAAATGACGCGGTTTCAGATCGGTCGCCATCCGGCCCCACAGCCGGCGCCGCTCGCTCATGCCGAGTTGGCGCGAGACGTTGATGCCGAGCACGTCGACCGCTCGCAGGATCCACGGCAACACGGTCGTGGCGACGTCGGCGCCGACGGCCATGCCGGCGACCGCGACCTTGCCGAAGGGGTGCATCCGCGCGGAGACGCGATCGAAGTATTCGCCGCCGACGTTGTCAAGAGCGGCGGCCCAAAGCGTCGGCGTTGCGAGCGGTGCCCGGTCGGCGAGCAGTTCCTTGCTGCTCATCACCGTCTTCGCGCCGATGGAATGGAGGAAATCGACCTGGTCCGCCTTTCCGGAAATCGCCGTCACCTCGAAACCGGCCTTGGCCAGCATGTCGACCGCGATGCTGCCGACGCCGCCGGTGGCGCCGGTCACGGCGGCGCCGCCCTGCTCAGGCGTGACGCCCGCCTTCTCGAGGCGGTCGACGGCGAGCGCCGCGGTCAGGCCGGAGGTGCCGAGCGCCATCGCCTCGTAGAGCGAAAGGCCATTCGGCAGCGGCACGATCCAGTCGGCAGGGACGCGGGCGTAGTCGGCGTAGCCGCCGTCCTGGTCGACGCCGAGCTTGTAGTTGGTGACGACGACCTTTTCGCCTTCACGGAAGCGTTCGTCCGAAGACGAGACGACGACTCCGGACAAATCAACGCCTGTGACACAGGGCCTTGCGGTGCGGACGTTCTTGCCGACGCCGCGCGCCGCCATGGCGTCCTTATAGGTGACGGCCGAATAGGCGGTCTTGATCACAACGGGGCCCGGATCGAGGTCGTCGAGTGAAAGCTGCTCGAAGCGGCACTCCGGCTTTCCGTCGACAGTGTGAACTCTGTATGCCTTGAATTTACCCGATACGCTCATTTCTCGCCTCGTCCAATCGGAAGGTTCAGTTGACGCCGGTTGGCGTCCGGTCATCCATCACCACGCCGTCGCGCAAAAGCGCCTCGATGTCGCTGTCGTTCATGTCGAGGTACTCGCGCAGGATGGCGCAGGTGTCCTGGCCGTTGCGATGGCCCGACCAATTGACGCGTCCTGGCGTGCCGGAAAGTTTCGGCACGACGCCCGGCTGCGTGACGGTGCCGAGGTCGTCGTCGGGCACCTCGAGCAGCATGTCGCGTTCCCGAAACAGCGGGTGCTCGAAAATGTCCTTCATATTGAATATCCGGCTGGCCGGAACTTCCGCATCGTTGAGCACCTGTTCAAGCTCGGCGAGGTCGCGTCCGGACGTCCACGCGGCGATGGTCGCGTCCAGTTTGTCCTGGTTCTTCACGCGAACCGTCATCTTGGCGAACCTGGGATCGGTGCCCAGTTCCGGCTTGTCCATGACGGTCGCGAGCCGGCGGTAGACCTGGTCGGCGAGGGCGGAGATGTGAATGTGGCGGCCATCGCGGGTTGGGTAGAGGTTGTTGGGCGCGCTGCCGGGCAGGCGCGTGCCGGCGCGGGTCGCAATTTCCCCGGTCTTCTCGTAGGTCGGGACCGACGCCTCCATGAAGCTGAACGCGGACTCGAAAAGGGTCGCGTCAACCATCTGCCCCTGCCCCGTCCGCTCGCGTGCCAGCAGCGCCATGACCGTGCCGAAAGCGGCATAGACCGCGGTGATGTAGTCGGTCAGCGGCAATCCCGCCCGGGACGGCGGCCGGTCGGGGTCGCCAATCATTTCGCGCAGGCCGCTGACAGCCTCGCCGATGACCCCGTAGCCGGGCCGGTGCTTGAAAGGCCCGGTCTGCCCGAAGCCGCTGATCCGGGTCATGATCAAATCCGGACGGATCTTCTGTAACTCGTCATAGCCGAGACCCCACTTCTCCAAACCGCCGGGCCGGAAATTCTCCACGACCACGTCGAAATGCGGAATCATGCGCCGCACCAATTCGCGGCCCTGCTCCTTGCGGAGATCGATCGAGACGATCTTCTTGTTCCTGAGGATGGTCGACGCATAGAAGGACTTGCCATTCAGACTGCCGCCCAAGCCGCGCACCGGGTCTCCGCCGACGTCCTCGACCTTGACGACTTCGGCGCCGAAGTCGGCGAGCAGGCGGGCGCAAAAAGGACCGGCAACCGTCGAGCCCAAATCGAGGACGCGATACCCGGCCAACGGCCCGTTATCGCCAATACCAGACAGGTCGTTCATATCTCCCCCCTCGTTCCCCGTTACTAATCTGCCGGGAAAGCCGCTCCGCGGTCAACCGAAATACAGCGATATTCCATTATGTGGAATTCCATAAGTTTAAAAAAACCTGAAAAACAAAGAAAGATAGTGTAAAATAATTAAAATAGATAAAATGTTCTGCAATATAGAACAAATGCCAATGGGCCGCCAAATGGCTTGGCGCGAATGTCGATCGCCTGCCTGACGGTGCCGTCCGTCGCGCCGCCGCCGGCCTGGGAATGCGGCGTTGCGAGGCCGCCTGCCCGACTGTGCGCGATCGCGTCGCGTGCTCCGACGGAATCGCGCGCGATACTCAGTGCGTCTTTTACAGTCCCGGAGCGGGCATGGTATGGTTCAGCGCTATTCCCGCCGAGGGATCGAAACAACGAACACGAGCGAACTGCGCCATGCCGAAATCGCCTAGAACGTCGACCGATAGGCAGCGGTCCATCTCGAAGCAAGTGCGCCGCCGCCCCGGCATCATGGGCTCGGTGATCAAGACCTTCGAAGTGCTCGACGTGTTCGGCCGTGAGTGGCGCCCGCTTTCCGTCGCCGAGCTTTGCCGCGCGACAGGTCAACCGAAGAGTTCGTTGCACCGTGTCCTTTCGACCTTGGTTCAGGCCGGCGCCCTCGAGCAGAACGAGCAGGGCCTTTATCATCTGACGCTCAAGCTTTGGCGGATCGGTGCGCAGGCGCTCACGGAGATCGATGTCTTGCAGATCGCCCGGCCGCACTTGGAACTGCTGTCCAAGGCCGCCGACGAAACCGTCCATTTGGCGATTCTAGAGCGCGATCACGGGGTGATCTACCTGGCCAAAGTCGAGAGCCCGAGATCGATCCGCGTTCAAACCCAGGTCGGAAAAGTATCGCCGTCCTGGTGTACCGCGACGGGACGGGCAATCCTGGCGTTCGACCACACGGGTCGTGAGCGCATGCTCGCAATGCCGAAACAGAAGTTCACGCCGGCAACGGTGATCGATTCCAAGCGGCTGCGTCAGATTCTGGAGGAAGTCGCGAACAAGGGATTCGCCGTGACCAAGGGCGAGAACCAGGCCGAAATGGGCGGCATCGCCGCGCCGATCCGGGACCACTCCGGAAAGGTCATCGCATCTTGCGGCGTCGCGATCCCGGCGTTTCGAATGGATGACGACCTCATCAACCGATGCACGGCGCTGGTGTTGAAAGCGTCGGGAGATATTTCCAAGGGCCTCGGCTATTTTGCCATGGGCCAGAAGGGCAGCGTTCGGGCCAGCGCCTGACCGCCGATCTCCCGAGGCGGCGTCACGCGGCAGGCCGCACCCCTCCGATGTTTCCAGTCGGATCGGCCAGGCGTTCCGGCCATCCGAATGGAATTTTATGACGGTCGCAACACGGGATAAGCCTTCACCAGCTCGGCAAAGGCATCTCGAACGCCGACCACGGCGTTGCCGTGCCAGTCCGGCGTGGCTTCGACGGCGGCGATGATCCGGTGTTTGATGAAAAACCGCCAGTGTACCGGCAAGGCATAGAGGATCGACATCAGTTCGTCGTAGGCTTGGGTTGACCAAGTGGTCTCGTAAGCGGCGCGTTCCGGTCCGTAGTCGAAGAATGGCGGCGCGGGCGGCGTAGCGGCACGCATCCCTTGGCGCAAGGCTGCTGTCGCGGCGCCATCGACCTCGCCGCGATCAACCACCACGCCGTATTCCTCGCGTGCCGAGGAATCCGATACATAGCCCTGCAAGACATCGGCAAGCACGCGTGCCGGCTCGCGATCGAGCGGGCAACCCCGTCCACCGCCGCCCGGAGAGAAAATCCGCATCACGTCGCCGGGCTGGGCGATCAGGAAGTCCTTGTTGCCGAGTACGACCGCGTCCGGCGTTTCCGGATTCAAGATGACGTTCGAAGGTTTGCCTGCCTTGCCGCCGAGGATTCCCCACGGTCTGAAGCGGCAACGGTCGCGATTACGGTTGGTGATTCGCGTGTGCGGCGCGAATACCTTGAACTCCAACCACGTTCCCATGCCGCCGCGCCACCGGCCGGCGCCGCCGCTGTCGGGCACGTAGCCGTAGCGCACGATCTCGATCGGCACTTCCGCCTCGGTGATCTCTATGGGGGTGTTCTTGAGATATGCCGAGTCCGCGCCGGAACCATCGACGCCGTCGCGGTCGGGCATGCCGCCGCCGCCGCCGACGATTGGATTGATCGCGGCGATCACCGATACACCGGTTGCATTGTCGGTGGTCATGACGTTTGCGATCGAGTTTGAGCCGGCCGGCGCGGAGGGCATGCGGTCGGGAAGAATCTGCGCGAATGCACCGAAGATCACGCTCCGCAGGCGGCCGACCGTCAGGCTGCGCATGCCGACGGCCGCGGGAAAACTCGGATTGACCACGCTTCCTTGCGGCAGAATGCAGGTGAACGGGCGCGTGATGCCGGCGTTGAGCATGAGATTGGGATTGAGCGTGTACAGCACGTAGTACATGCCGACCAGAACCAGCGTATGTCTAGGGTCGCCACCCGTCGGGATGTTCAATGAAGACGTCAGCTGCGGGTCACTGCCGGTGAAATCGAGAACGATCTCGTCACCGCGAATGACGACCCTCACCTTCAAACGGCAGGGCAGGCCGTTCGGCGAGTCTTCGTCGCAATAATCCACGAACTCGTACTCTCCGTCCGGCATGCTTCGGATGACCTCGCGCGCTTGGTTCTCGGCGTAGTCGAGAATGTCCCGCAGCCCGGTTCTCACCGTTTCGACGCCAATTTTGGCTATGGTTTCGGTGACCTTCCTGGCGCCGGTGTGCAGCGCGCCGACGAAAGCCTCCAGATCTCCCCTGTTCTGATCGGGTTTGCGGACATTGGTCAGCATCACCCGAAGCAACTCTTCATTGGCTTCGTAGGCGCGTTTGAGTTTGGTCGGTGGGAAACGGATGCCTTCCTGATGGACCTCCGTCAGGCTGCTGGAAAGGCTTGCCGGGACGGCGCCGCCCATGTCGGTGTTATGAATGTGTCCGACCGTGAAGCAGACGATCTCACCATCGTGGAAGACCGGACGCCACATGTGTACGTCCGGCGTATGGGTCGCGACGAAACCGCTGTAGGGATCGTTGGTCATGCATACGTCGCCGTCGTCATAGGAATCGATCATTCGGATCGCCGGTCCATAGTCGAGGCCCGGATACCAGGTGATGCCGAAATCGCGCGATACCGCGCAGGTCAGTCCTTCCGGCGTGACCAAGCCGATCGAGAAGTCCTCGGTCTCCTTGACGAACGCGGATTGGGCCGTCCGAAGCAACGTATACGCCATGGTTTCCGCGGCGGCGCGAAAGTGATTGGCGAGGATGGTGATGGTGGCGTTGTCAGTCTTCGGCATGACGCGTCGATCAACTCCGGGCGGCAGAAAGTATGATGTTTCCAAGCGGGTCGACGTCTGCGCGAAAGCCGTCGGGTACGCAAGTCGTGGTATCGGGTTGCGTCACGATCGCCGGACCCAAGACGAATTGGCCGGCCAACAGTTCGTCACGTCGGATCACGACGGCCTCCCGCCAGGCGCCCGTTAGGAACACGGCCGACTTGATATCCGAGGCAACCTCTCCGGTGCCGGATTTCCAGCGCCGCAGCGCCGGCTTCTCGGCTTGCGCGGCGATCGCCAGTCGCAGATTGACGATGTGAATTTCTGCGCCGTCGACGTGGAAGCTGTAGAGTTGTTCGTGGCGCCGGTGGAAGGCCCGGCGAAGCTCGCCGATGTTGCCCGCGGATAGGTCGGCCGTATCCCAAGGAACGTCGATCTCGAAGGATTGTCCCAGGTAGTGCATGTCGGCGCCGAAAAACAAAGAATACGGCCCCTCGAAACGTTGGGCATCGCGGAGCCAATTGACGGCTCTCTCTTTAAGGCTGTCGAACACCGCGACAATCTCGGGCAAGGTTTGTTCCGTCAGTGGATTGTAGAAGCTGGATATGAAATCGCTGCGCACATTGGCGACCAGGCTGCCGAGCGCGCTGATGACGCCGGGAGTCGTCGGCACCAGGACTTGCGATATGCCGAGTTCGCGCGCAAGAAAGGGTGCCAGCATCGGCCCGGCGCCGCCAAATGCCATCAGGGTAAAATCGCGAACGTCGATGCCGTGGCGCGCGATCAATTTACTGATTTCCAGATACATGCCGGAAACCGCGACATCGATGATCATCTGCGCGGTCTCCTCCAGCGGGCGCGAGAGTTTTTCGGCCAGTTCGCCGACCGCCGCCACGGCGCGCGCGCGATCCAGTTGGATGCTGCCATAGGCAAGGCGGCCTTGGCCGATAAGCCCGCAGACGCAGAACGCATCCGTGACGGTCGGGCGGGTTCCGCCATTGCCGAAACATGCCGGACCCGGATCGGAGCCCGCGCTTTCCGGACCGACATGTAGGACGCCGGTTTCATCCACCCAGGCGATAGAGCCGCCGCCCTCGCCGATCGAACTGACCGCGATCGCCGGAATATGGATGGTGTGTTGGCCGACCTTCTCGTTGGATCCGAATTGCGGCTTCCCGTCGGCTATGACCGCGACATCGGCGCTCGTCCCGCCGATGTCCAGGGTCAGCAGGTTGCCGATGCCCGCCTGTTCGGCGATGAACGCGGCACCGATTACCCCGGATGCCGTCCCCGACATCAGCATGTTTACGCACGACCGTTTGCCGAGTTCGGCTTTCATCACGCCGCCGCTCGACGTCGTGATCAATGGCTCGGCCGGAACATCGCGGCTGCGGAGCGCGCTGGTCAAGGATGCGATGTACCCGGAGACGCGCGGATGGACGTAGCCGTTGATTACGGCCGTCGCCGTGCGCTCGTACTCGCGGATCACCGGCCAGACTTCGGTGCCGGTAAAGACAAACAGATGCGGCGCCGTTTTCGCGATGATGTCCCTGGTTCTCAGCTCATGCGCGGGGTTGCGGTAAGCGTTGAGAAAGGAAACGACGACGCCGTCGGCGCCCTTGGCGCATGCCGAGGCGATGGCGTGGCGAACGCTGCTCTCATCGAGTGGTTGGATTTCCGTGCCGAACGCGCTCATCCGCTCACGGACCGGAAATATCATGTCTCGCGGTATCAGCGGGGGAGGCCGGTGCGACAACAGGTTGTACGTGTCCGGCAGGCGCAGGCGCGCCATCGCCAGAACGTCCTCGAAATTCTGCGTCGTCAGTAACGCGAGCTTGGCACCCTTCTCCTGAATGACGGTGTTGACGCCGACCGTGGTTCCGTGGACGACGCTCTCGACATTTCGCGAAGGCACCCCGAGCTTCTCTTCGGCAATTCGAAGGCCTTCAACGATTTCTGATCCTGGCCGCGCCGGCGTCGTCAGCACTTTCAGCGTCAAGATATCGTTGGTTGCTTCGTCGAATAAACAGAAGTCGGCGAACGTGCCGCCGATATCGACTCCCACGCGGTAGCCCATCAGCCGGCACCCATGGGAAAAGCCTGCGCGAGCGTGGCGTGCGGTGAGCGAATGCGGACGCTATTTAGCTGCGCGTTTCTCGATCTTGGCAAATGCCTTGCGGCCGTTGCGGAGGTGGTTCTGCATTTCCTTGCTTGCGGACTTGTCGTCACCGCTTTCGATCGCCGCGACGATACGGCCCATCTCGAGCACGGCATCGGCTGTCCGTTCGGGTAATGCGATGCTGACCTTGCGGCTGTCGCGCATGAGCACCGACAGGTTGTCCATGACGTGCAGCAGGACCTCGTTGCGGGCGGCGACGGCGATGAGGCGGTGTAGTTTGCCGTCGTACTCATTGGCCTGCCCGCCGGTGAGTTCGCCGGTGCGAAGTAGCGCTTCGAAATCCGAATACAGGTGTTGCTGCGCGTCCTGTTCCGGCGCCAAGGCTCGCCGCGCCGCCCAAGCCGCCGCCTGGGTCTCCAGCAGTTCGCGGATTTCGAACAGGTCCCAGAGCGGCTTTTTCTGCAACAGCAGGGATGCGGCAATTCGCTGCGAGGTCTTTTCGCTGTCGTCCGGGCCAGCAACATAAATGCCGCTGCCGTGTCGAATATCGATCAGGCCCATACCATCCAGCATCTTCAGCGCCGTGCGGACGGTCGAGCGGCTGACCCCCATCATCTTCGCGATGTCGCGCTCCGGCGGAAGTTTCTCTCCCGTCGTAATCTTGCCCGATGCGATCGCTTCGCGGATCGAACTGGCTATGGCGAGTGAAATCGACGACTTGTTGCCTGAAGAAATAGGCTCGAATGTTTGCATCGTTGGATTTCTCCGGACAACCCGCCAAATGGAAAACCGCGCGCAGGAATGGGTTCGACCACTTTCGTTCCGGTTGCCCGCTTAATGATCCAATACCCCGTCCCAACAAATTTTGAAACACATTGGTCGTGCGCTGCAATCTGTTTTCTCCCGAGAATTCTGGCGCCGAACGGCATTCGCTACTTGACACGTCACGGAGACAGCGAAAATATATTAGTATGACCAATTTGTAAATTGGTCATATAACCGGTCGCCGACCGAAGTGTCTTCAACGGCCGTTCATGGCCTGGGCTTCGGCGGCGGAAGCCAGTGTTGATGCAGTGATTTCGCTGGACAGGGAGCGTCGAAATGAAACAGATCAAGTTGCAATTGGCTCTAACCTTGGCTGCTGCGGCGATCATGGCGATGCCCATGAAGCCGTCCTTCGCAAAGGACCCCGACGTCGTCAGGCTCGGATGGTTCGGTGGCCCGCGGCCGTGGGTTATCGGCAAGGCCCAGGGCCTCTTCGAAAAACGCATGGGGACCAAGATAAAGTGGGTGCAGTTCCCATCGGGCGCGGCCGCGCTGACGGCGATCGCCGCGAAAGAGGTCGATATCAGCCGGTTCGGGTCGACCGGCACGGTGGCCGCGATCGCGCGCGGCGTTCCCGTGGAGATGATCGCGATCTCGGGCGTCATCGCGACGAGCGAGCGTTTGATCGCCAAGCCGGAAATCAAGGCGGTATCCGACTTTGTCGGCAAGGCGGTGGCGTACCCGCCGGGGTCGACGGCCCACTACGCCTTGATGGCGGCGCTCAGCGTCAACAAGGTCGATGCGTCGAAAGTGCGCCTGTTGTCGATGAAGCCGAACGAGATGGTCGCGGCGTTCCAGCGCGGTGACGTCGTCGGCGGCTATGTTTGGGGGCCGTTCTCGCACCGCATGGAAGAAGCGGGCGGACACCAGATCCTCGCCACTCGCGATCTCCAGAAAGACGGCTATTTCGTCTGGAACACCTACATCGCGCGGACCGAATTCGGCAAGGAGCATCCGCACATCGTGGCCAAGTTCCTCGCCGCCTTCCAGGAGACCATGGATATCTACAAGCGCGATGGCGACAAGGCGGTGCGCGTCGTTTCCGATCACCTGAGCCAGAAGTTCGAATCGGCAAAGGACACCATGGCCGGTTTGCAGTTCGTCGACCTCAAGGAACAGTTGGCTAACAAGTGGCTGGGCGGAGAAAAGTCGCCGATCGCCAAGGCCATGCACGACAGCGCCGCGTTCCTCGTGAAGCTGGGTGAGTTGCGGGAGCGTGACGTGCCGAAGAACTTCCAGTCGTCGATAAATCTCACCTACATGAAGGAAGTGGTTAAGTAGGGCAGTCTGCGCCCTTGGGGCGCGTCATTTCTCCCATGGCGCGCCCCATCAACTCCACGACGAAGGAAGACGAATGCGTAGGCCGATGATCAGTGCCATGGCCGTCACGATGGCCATGTTGGGGTGGTATGCCGTCAGCGAGATGAAGCTGACAAGCAATGTCATCCTGCCGCATCCGTTTACCGTTGTCGAAACGCTGCTCGACCTGATCCGCGACGGATACCGGCAATCGCCTTTGTGGCAGCATGTCCTGGTCAGCGTCACGCGCGCCGTCGGTGCCTTCATCGCCGCCGCCGTGACCGGGGTTCCCGTCGGCCTGTTGATGGGGATGTCGCCGATCTTCAACGCCATCCTCGATCCCTTCGTCCAATTCCTGCGCCCGTTGCCGAAACTGGCCTTGATCCCGCTCGTCATCGTCTGGTTTGGGATCGGCGAATTCTCGAAATTCCTGCTCATCTACCTCGCGACTTTCCTGACCGTCGTCGTCAGTGCCGCGGCGGCCGTCATGAGCGTGCGGGAGGGCAGGCTCAGGGTCGCGCGAGCCCTAGGCCTCAATCAGTACCAGATGTTTCGTCACGTGATTCTGCCGAGCGCCATGCCGGAACTGTTCACGGGCGTGCGCGTCGGGATCGGTATCGGGTGGACGACCTTGATCGCCGCGGAAATGATCGCCGCCACCTCCGGATTGGGCTGGATGGTGATGAACGCGAGCGAATACCTGCGGACCGATGTTGTCATGCTGGGAATTATTCTGCTTGGCGCCACGGGATATCTCATCGATCTCACGCTCGTCTTCATGCAGCGGGTCTCGATCCATTGGATGGGCAAGGATTGAGGAGGCGGCAATGAGCGGGACGATTAAAGTCGCCATCAAGGACGTTGAGAAGGTTTTCGAGGATCCTCGGCGCGGGTCGCGGACGGTGGCCCTCGAAAATATCAATCTCGAAATCCGCGACGGCGAGTTCCTCTGCCTGCTGGGACCGAGTGGCTGCGGCAAATCGACCATACTCAATCTGATCGCCGGATTTGACACGGCGTCCAGTGGCGAAGTCCTGCTCGACGGCAGGCCCGTCGGCAAG
>JAYOXJ010000026.1:0-2713 GCA_038152725.1 Rhodospirillaceae bacterium | reverse complement strand
CCGGGACCGGATCGCGGCATGATCTTCCAGACGGCGGAGTTGTATCCGTGGCTGACGATTACCGAGAATATCGGCTTCGGCCTGCGCATGGCGGGAGCCGACAGGCAGAGTTACATGCCCGACGTGGAGCGGTACCTCAAGCTCATGGGGCTCGAAGGTTTCGGCGATCATTACCCTTACGAGCTCTCGGGAGGCATGCGCCAGCGAGTTGCACTCGCGCGCGTATGGATCACCAATCCGTCACTGTTTCTTCTGGATGAGCCGTTCGGCGCACTCGATGCCCAGACACGGTTGTTGATGCAGGAACTGCTGCTGCGGATTTGGTCGGAAGCGCAACGGACCTCGGTATTCGTGACCCATGATGTCGACGAGGGCATTTTCCTGGGCGACAAGATCGTCCTGATGTCCGCCCGCCCCGGCAGAATTCGGGAAACGATCAGCGTTCCGTTCAAACGGCCACGACTTTATCACGACCTGATTTTTCAAAAGGAATACAACGAGATCAAACACCACGTGCTGGAGGTTCTGCGAGAGGAATCACAGCATTTGATCAACATGCACGCGCAGGCCTGATTTACGACCCGATGAAAGAAACCGGTGCTGCGCTGCCAATGGCGTGGTCGGTAAACGCAAGTGGAGGAAGAAAATAGTGGCAAAGCTCACCAGCCGGTTCGACTTGTACGACTTCTTGATACGACACAAGGGAGCCATCGTCGCCGACGCCGTCCGAATCGGTGCCGATTTGGGGATGCCGACTGACCTGAAGCACAAGGTCGGACCGACCGGGGCCAATTCCTCCTTGCCCGGGACCTTGCGCCGAAGCGTGCTCGACACGGTCGAAGAGGGGATGGGGAAAATCCGATCGCCGCGTGATATCGGCGATGAGATCCGGCGGCTGGTGAAATCGGTTTACGGTGACGAATACGATGCCGCCGCAACCAACTCCTGTGAGTCGGCGCTGTTCGTTGCCTACGACTCCCTGTTCACGCCGCCGAAGGTCGGAGCGGGCGAGCCATACCGCTCGCGGGTAATCGGAATGATCGAGCGTCATGCGGAGCACCACTTGAGCTACGGGCGTCCGTTTCCGCCGCGCTTGAAGGATGGCTTCGCCGACCGCGGCGCGACCGCCGGCGAACTCGGCTTGGTCGGCAGGGCGCAGTACGCGACCGATTGCGTGATGGTGCCGATGGCAGGCGCCAGGTACGAGTTGCACGGAATCAAGATGCATCCGACGCCGTTGCTGGTCGAAGCGGACGCGGCAAAAACCACGGCGTCCCTCGCCAAGGCCGCTGCGATCCACGCGAGCGATCTCGCGGGTTTTGCGTCGCTCGCCTACGACTCGATCGGCTACGGCTACGGTGAGAAGGCGGCGGACGGCGCCCCCGTGTTGCAGAAAAACATGGGTGCGTTGGCGGCGGAGTATGGCGTTCCATATGTGGCCGACAACGCCTGGGGATTGCCGTTTGTCGGTGCCGATCTGAGACTGCTTGGCGCCGACGTGATGTTGTACAGCATGGACAAGATCGCGGGCGCGCCGACGACCGGCCTGATCATCGGCAAGGAATGGCCGATGGTGAACATTCGCCGTGCGCTCGGCGTTCATGGCGAACGTTTCGGAACGCCGTCGGCGCATGGAAAAGGACTGCACGTTCATGCCGACCCCGGCAAGATGTCCATGCTCGGCCTGCTGGCGGCGTTGCGGATTTTGCGTGACGAGCCGGAGAGCGTGACGAAGCCCATCGACGACATCCATGCGATCGTGACTGAAGAATACGAACGCGTGAAACGCGATCTACCGGAAGGCATCGTCATCACCAAGTCCTACAATCTTGGTGGCGTCGAGGTGAACTACGAACGGACGTGGCGGGACAAGGCCGGAAAGCCGCGGCTGGGCATCCCGATCTTCAACAACGAAGACCGTGTTGCGGGATCGAATATTCTGTCCCACGTGATCGAGGCCATGGGGATACTCCCCGGTCCGACCGATGACGCCAACATGATCATCAATCCGGGTCTGGGAACGTCCGACGGGAACGGGCAATTGATCCACGACCATATGCGCTATGTGGTCCGCGGCCTGTTCCGGGCCCTCTCGCTGATGGCCGAATGGGCGGATCGCGCGTGATCGGCCAGTGTGCCAGTTGGCAATGTGCCGGGTGCGGCTTGAAATAACGGGCGGCGGTGGTGAATTCTCGAGCACGAGGAACGAGCGGAGCAATGGCAAACGTAACCCATGAAGACCGGCCGGCCGGCGGGCCGCGCATCGCGATCGTCGGCATCCACCTCGAGGCCAACAGCTTCGCGCCGCCGACCACGCGGGCCGACTTCGTCGCCGAGTGTTGGGCGGAGGGGGAAGACATTTCCATCCAGGCCAGAGGCGTCAGTCATCTGCCGCTCGAGGCACCGGGTTTCTATGCGCGGATGGACGAAACCGGTCCTTGGACGCCGGTTCCCCTGATACTGCTGGCGGCACAGCCGGGCGGCCGGGTCGAACAGGAAGTATTCGACGAGTTCATGGCGATAGCCGAACGCCGGTTGCGGGAGTCGCTGTCGGTTGATGGCGTCTACATCTGCAGCCACGGCGGTTCCGCCGCGACCGCGGATGACGACAACGACGGCAGCCTTGCCTGCATGGTCAGGGACGTCGTCGGTCCCGGCATTCCCATCGTGGTCACGCACGATCTTCACTGCAGCGTGTCCGAGCGCATGATCG
>JAYOXJ010000025.1:1112-19910 GCA_038152725.1 Rhodospirillaceae bacterium | reverse complement strand
AAGTCGAGCAAGACCTGTCTGGGTTCTGGTTTATCCATCTTATTTATTTCCTATTTTTATTCCCGACATATGCGGTGTTGGGTTTTGTTAGTTGCTAGTGGTTGCCTTCGGCAATCGCCTTCGGCGAAACCTTAATTCTTTAAATCTGATCTGAACTATGACCGAGGGTCATTCGCCGGAGGCGAGTAGATGAAACCTGTTAGGTAATCGCTAATACGATTAATCAGGTTAGGTTTGATCCAGACACACTTATCCTAGGGTGAAAGAACAAGCGTATCTGGATTCATCCTCATCAGTACTAGGATGACCGTCCACACGAGGAATAGACGACCTGTTAAACAGGCACGGCAGGTTAGTGGTCTCCGTTTATCGTCTGTTATCCCTACCAAACCAAAGGTAGCAGTAACGGCAAACTTCATCCGCCATTCCTCCGACATCGATGAAGCCCTGAGGGTCGTAAGTGTCAACGTTGCCCTCCACTTTCAAATCACAATTATCGAAGCGGAAACCATCCTCGCTACCAACGATTAGATCCCATTCGAGCTACTATTCCTTCAACGGAAGGGGTTGGGGTAGCACCCGCCATAAGAACGGCTTCATACAGCGCATCACCGCTCACAAATCATATTCATCAATCGAAACGGCGAGACGGGATACAACGCGTACCCTTTGGATTTCTCACCGTTTTATTTATTTATTACCCAAAGTTCAGATAAATGAGCGATCTGGCAAAAAAATTTAAACTTTTTTACCAATTACTTTCAGACACTTATCTGCTTTACCCGGTAAAGCGCTCCACCCATTTTAGTGAGCCAGAACCGAATGATATTTCTCTCGCTCGTTTTGAGGAGCAGAGAGGAGCGATAGGTGTTTTGATGGGGGTTGGGGGGGAGAGGCGCTACTCGTCCTCTCTGCGCTCTGGAGGACTCTCTACGACCGTTTGAGGAATGTGGGGGTGTGATCCACATAGAATATGCTCAATGGTCCATATTCCAGTTTAGGTTTTTGATTGATCCGTTCTTCACGCAGTCGATGCTTTTTGATCATCGAATAGACGTGGTTGCCATAGAAGCGTTTGCCTCTTGGGGTTTCGTATCCATGGTCACGAAACCACTGGGCAATCTTCCGATATCCCAATCCTTCTGATTGAAGACGATGGATCGTGTCGATGAGAAACTGTTGGTATTCGGAGTAAGGAGGAACCCACAACGCACGAGTTCGTATCGTGACCGTGAAGCGAAGATATGCTCGGATATCGTCGTCCTTGTTATCGCATACTAACGAAACTATTCTACGGTGACGCTTTTCGCCAAATTGCGCGGCTGATCGACGTCGGTGCCCTTGATGCAGGCGACGTGATAAGCCAGCAGTTGCACCGGTATGGCGTATAAAATGGGCGAAACGAAGGTATCGACCGCCGGCAGGACGACACTTTCGCGCGTCGCCGCGCCAAGCTTGGCGACGCCCGCGGCGTCCGAAAGGAAGATCACCCGGCCGCCGCGCGCCATCACCTCCTGGACGTTGGAGATGGTCTTGTCGGCGAGGCCGTCGGTCGGTGACACCACCACGACCGGCACGGTTTCGTCGATCAGCGCGATGGGACCGTGCTTCATTTCGCCTGCGGCGTAGCCCTCGGCGTGGATGTAGGAGATTTCCTTTAGCTTCAAGGCACCTTCGAGCGCGATCGGGTAGCTCACGCCGCGCCCGAGATAGAGTACGTCACGGGCCTCGGCGACGTCGCGGGCGATGGCAGCGAGATGGTCGTCGTGGTTGAGCACTTCGGCGGCGCGCGCCGGCACTTCCGTCAAGGCGCCGACCAGCCGGCCGCGTTCGGCGTCGTCGATGGTGCCGCGCGCATGCGCCAGCGCCAGAGTGAGGCATGCCAGCACGGTGAGCTGTGTGGTGAACGCCTTGGTCGACGCCACGCCGATCTCCGGCCCGGCGTAGGTCTGCAGTACCGCGTCGGATTCGCGTGCGATGGCACTTTCCGGCACGTTGACCACCGAGATGATCTTCTGGCCCTGGCTCCGTGCGTAGCGGAGCGCGGCGAGGGTGTCGATGGTCTCGCCCGACTGCGAGATGAAGAGTGCGACACCGCCTTCCGGCATGACGCCCTCGCGGTAACGGAATTCGGATGCGATGTCGACCTCGGTCGGCATGCGAGCGACCTGTTCGAGCCAGTATTTCGCCACCAGGCAGGCATAGTAGGACGTGCCGCAGGCGATCAGCGTCATTTTGGTGATGGTCTTGGGGTCGACGCCCAGATCCGGCAGCGTCACTGCGCGGCTGTTCGGATTGACCAGAGCATGCAGCGTGTCGCCGATCACCTGCGGCTGCTCGTAGATTTCCTTCAGCATGAAGTGGCGGTAGCCGCCCTTGCCGATGGCCGCACCGGTGAGTTCGGTCAGGCGCACGTCGCGGCGTACTTCATTGTCGGCGGCGTCGTAGATCTTGTAACCGCGGTCTGTAAGTACCGCCCAATCGCCATCCTCAAGGTAGATGATGACGCGGGTCAGCGGCGCCAGGGCGATGGCGTCGGAGCCCAGGAACATCTCGTCCTCGCCGACGCCGAGCGCCAGCGGGCTGCCGCGGCGAGCGCCGATCATCAACTTCTCGTCGCCGGCGAACACGATGGCGAGCGCGAACGCGCCTTCAAGCCGCTTCAGGGTCGCCGCCGTGGCCTCGACCGGCTTCATGCCGTCCTGCAAATGGCGGTCGATCAGCTGCGCGATGACTTCCGAATCGGTCTCGGTGGCGAGTGTATGACCCTTGGCGACCAGCTCGGCGCGCAGTTCCTGGAAGTTCTCGATGATGCCGTTGTGCACGATGGCGACGCGTTCGGTGGCGTGCGGATGGGCGTTGTTCTCGTTGGGTACGCCATGCGTCGCCCAGCGGGTGTGGCCGATGCCGGTGGTGCCGTTGAGCGGCATTTCCTTGAGCCGGGCCTCCAGGTTAGAGAGCTTGCCTTCGGCGCGGCGCCGTTCGATCGACGCGCTTCCGCCATTCAGCGTGGCGACGCCGGCCGAGTCGTAGCCGCGGTATTCGAGCCGCTTCAAGGCGTCGAGCATGAGCGGGGCGACTTGCGCCTTACCGATGATGCCGATGATGCCGCACATCAGGCCCCATCCTTTCTGCTATTGTTCTTTCCGGACTTGGATTTGTCTTTTTTGGCCTTCTCGGCCGATTTGCGCTTGCGGTCGGCCGCCGCCCAGCCGTCGACAGCGCGTTGCGGCGCGCGGGTGATGGCGAGTGCGTCGGCGGGCACGTCCCTGGCGATGGTCGAGCCGGCGCCGACAATCGCGCCGTCGCCGATCTTGACGGGTGCGACCAGCGCCGTGTTCGAACCGATAAAGGCACCGGCGCCGATTTCGGTCAGGTGCTTGAAGAAACCGTCGTAGTTGCAGGTGATGGTGCCAGCGCCGATGTTGGCCTTGGCGCCGACCGTGGCGTCGCCGACGTAGCTCAGGTGGTTGGCCTTGGCGCCCGCCGCCAGCGTCGCGTTCTTGATCTCGACGAAGTTGCCGACATGCACGCCGTCCGCCAGTTTCGCGCCTGGCCGGAGCCGGGCGAAGGGGCCGACGATGGCGCCGGCACCGATCTCGGCGCCCTCGATATGGCAGAACGCGCGAATTTCGACGCCGTCAGCGACGGTGACGCCAGGCCCGAAGACGACGTTCGGACCGACACTGACGTCCTGGCCGAGCTTGGTGTCGAAGCTGAAATAGACGGTGTCGGGGTCAGCGAGCGTGGCGCCCCCCTGCATGGCCCGGCGGCGCAACCGGCCCTGCGCGACCTTCTCGGCGCGCGCCAAGCCTTCGCGGTCGTCGATGCCGATCAATTCGTCGGCGGCGCCCTCGATCACTGCGCAGCCCAAACCCTGGGCGCGGGCAAGCCCGACGATGTCTGTCAGATAGTATTCCTTCTTGGCGTTCTTGTTGCCGACATTGGCCAACAGCTTGAACAAGTGCTTGCCGTCGACGCACATGGCGCCGGAATTGCAGAGCGGGATGGCCAATTCCTCGGCGCTTGCGTCGCGCGCCTCGACGATGGCCTCCAGGTTGCCGGCGGCGTCGGTCTTGAGCCGGCCATAGAGCGCCGGGTCGTCCGGACGGAAACCCAGCACCACGACGGCCGGCGCATCGGCGGCGCGGCGGCGCGCCAGCATGGCGCCGAGCGTTTCCGGCGTAATCAGCGGATCGGCGCCGAACAGGATCAGCACGTCGCCGTTGAACCGTTCGCCCTTGGCGCCGCAAAGCGCCTGGCGGGCCTGTAGGACGGCATGACCGGTGCCGAGCTGTTTCGCTTGCAGGGCAGTCGGATGCGGCGCGACCGCCTGAGTGACTGCTTCGGCGCCCTTGCCGACGACGACGACGCTTTTGGCGATGCCGGCCTGGGCGACGCTATCCAGCAGCATCCGGACCATCGGGCGTCCGGCCAAGGGATGCAAAACCTTGGGCAGGCGCGACTTCATACGCGTGCCGAGGCCTGCGGCGAGAACGATGGCGGCTGCTTTGCGGGATTCAGGGCTCTTGGTCATCGGCGGCCGGTGATTTAAAAGGAAACACCCCTGGCTCCGGCACCAAGGGCGAGCGGCGCGACATTGCCACAGCGCCGGAGCAGGGCCAAGTCAAAGTTTGTTTCCGATTCTTGCAGAGATTCGAATGATTTCACAACATTTCGACGCCGCCGTTTTCGATCTCGACGGCACCCTGATCGACAGCGAGCCGGACCTCCGGGCAGCGCTCAATAAGACGCTGACCCAGGCCGGCCGCGCCGAAGTCACCCGCGCCCAGGTCATCAAAATGATCGGCGACGGCGTGCCCAAGCTGGTGGAGCGCGGTTTCGCGGCGACCGGCGGCGCGCCGGCGGACGGGCTGGAAGCCGCCGTCCACCAATTCTCCGTTAACTACGAGGGGCACACGTCGGCGCTTTCCGAGGTCTTTCCGGGCGTGGCCTCGGCGTTGGTGGGGTTGAAGAATCAGGGCCTCAAACTCGGCGTCTGTACCAACAAACCGCAGAAGCCGACCGAGGAGATTCTCGCCGCATTCGGCTTGGATGCCCTGATCGACGCGTCGGTCGGCGGCGATGCCTTGGGCGGCGTGCGCAAGCCCGACGGCCGGCACCTGGGCGCCGTACTGGACAAGCTCGGCACCACGCCGGCGCGTGCGGTCATGGTCGGCGACAACCACAACGACGCCGGTGTCGCCAAGGCCCTTGGCGTGCCCTTCGTCGCCGTTTCGTTCGGTTATGCCCGCGGCACAGTCGAGGAGTTGGAGGCCGACCACGTGATCGACCATTTCAGCGAACTCGCGGCGGCGCTGGAGGCTCTGGCCCGGTTCGCTTGACACCGCCCGGTCGGCCACCTTATATGACGCCTCCCCGGCCACCAGGGTCGAGCAGGGCGCGTAGCTCAGCGGGAGAGCACTCCCTTCACACGGGAGGGGTCGCAGGTTCAATCCCTGCCGCGCCCACCATCGATTTCGGATAACGCCCCAGTGGATTGTATCGTCGGTATCGTGCGGTTTTCGCCGCCCGCATCCTTTCCTCCGCCGCCCGCGTGGCGTATGGTGCCGGCCACCGTTGCAGCCGCCAGCCCCTTGGAATTCCCATGACCAGAGCCGCCCGGCGCCTGATTTGGATCGGATCGGCATTCCTCATCATTTCGACCCTGACCCGCGTCGGTTTGGCGCTGCTTTGCGACGAGCGATTCGGTCCTGCCGAATGGGGCCGTTTCATGGGCCGGGGCTTCCTCTTCGACATCGCGGTGTTGCCCTGGTTCCTGTTGCCCTGGGTACTCTGGGAGGCGGTGGTTCCGGACTTCCATCCCGCGGGCCGGGCGGCGCGCTGGGAGGGGATCTGGGCCGCCCTATGGGCGGGCGGCTTCTTCGGCCTGTTCATCGCCATCGCCGCTGCCGAGACCGCGTTCTGGATCGAATTCGGTAGTCGTTTCGATTTCATCGCCGTCGACTACCTGGTCTACACCCACGAGGTCATCGGCAACATCCAGGAGAGCTATCCGGTGATTCCGGCGCTGACCGGCCTGGCGCTGGTCAGTGGCGCCGTCGTTTGGTGGACCTGGCCGAGGGTGCACGGCGGTGTCGCCGCGGCGGGTTGGCGCGGGCGTCTGGTGCGGGCCGGCGCGGTCGCGCTGGCGGCGACCCTGGGTCTTTTCCTGGTCGATATCCGCCTGGCCGAGACCAAGGCCAGTGCCTTCGTGCAACAGCTCTCGGAGAACGGCGTCTACGCCTTCTTCCATGCCTACAACAACAACCAACTCGACTACGACAAATACTATCCCGCGCTCGCTCAGTCCCAGCTCAACGCCGAGATCCGCCAGTTGGTGACGCAGCCAGGCGCGAGTTTCACCGGCGCGGAGGGCATCGAGCGGCGCATCGCCGCGCATGGACCGAAGCGCGACGTCAACGTGGTGCTGATCTCGGTCGAAAGCCTGTCGGCCGAGTTTCTGGGCCGGTTTGGCAACAGCCTCGGCCTTACGCCGGAACTCGACCGACTGGCCGGCCAGGGCCTACAGTTCACTCAGCTCTATGCCACCGGGACAAGGACCGTACGCGGCCTGGAAGCGCTTTCCATCGGCACCCCGCCCACGCCCGGCCAGAGCATCGTGCGCCGACCCGGCAACACCGGGCTCGAGAATCTCGGGGAAGAATTGGCCGAGAACGGCTGGAAGGCGCTTTGGATCTACGGCGGTTATGGCGTCTTCGACAACATGAACGCCTATTTCGGCGCCAACGGCTACGACGTCATCGACCGCACCGACGCCGCCGCCGAAAAACTCCCGATCCACGGCGAGAACATTTGGGGGATCGCCGACGAGGACCTGTTCTCGCTGGCGATCAATCACTTCGACAAGGAATACGCCGCAGGCCGACATTTCTTCGCCCACGTCATGACCACGTCGAACCACCGGCCCTATACCTTTCCGGCCGGAAGGGTCGATCTGCCGACGGGCCGTCGCGAGGGCGCGGTCAAGTATACCGACTGGGCGCTCGGCGATTTCATCAATCGAGCCGCCGCCAAGCCCTGGTTCGAGGACACGCTGTTCATCATCTCCGCCGACCATACCGCCAAGGCGGCGGGCAAGACGGACCTGCCCCCGTCGCGCTATCATATCCCGATGATCTGGTATGCGCCCAAGCTGGTCCCGCCCGGCACCATGGATCGGATGATGAGTCAGATGGACATCGGCCCTACGCTCCTGGGCTGGCTCGGGCTCGGCTATTCCAGCCGCTTCTTCGGCTACGACATGTTCACGCTGGAAGCGGGCCGCGAGCGCGCGTTCATCTCGACTTACCAGAAGCTCGGCTATCTCAAGGCCGGACGGCTGGTGACGTTGGACGTCAAGCGCCCGCCCAAGGTGAGCGCCGGCCAGGCAACTGGTGGCGACGCGCCGCCCGTTTCCGACGCGGCCGACCGCCGACTGATCGACGAGGCCATCGCCTGGTACCAGGCGGCAAGCCTCTATTTCCGCCAGGGCAGCCTGAAGGACGTGGCGGATGGCGACGGGCCGGCCAACCCGGGCCAGGCATCGCCGGCGGGCCATTGAGCGATGGCGCGGCGCGGCAAGGATCGAAAACGATCGAAACGGGGCGCGGCGCCCGGTGCGGCGGATAACCATCTCGCCACCGCCGTTCAGGCATTTCAGCAGGGCCGGCCCGATATTGCCGAACGGTCCGCCCGCGCCGTGTTGGCATTGGCGCCCGATCATCCGGTGGCGCTGCATCTGCTCGGCGTTATGGCCCGGCAACGCGGCGACCATGGTGCCGCGCGCGAACTTCTCCAGCGCGCCGTTGCAGCGGCGCCCGATTATGCTGCCGCCTACAACGATCTGGGCGGAGCCTGTTACGACCTGGAACTCTACGATGAAGCCGCTGCGGCGCATGAGTACGGCCTTTCCCTGCAGCCGAATGACATTGGCCACGCCATGAACCTGGGCAACGCGCGCCGTGCCCAGGGACGCCTCGACGCCGCCGCGCGATGTTTTGAACGCGTCCTGACAATGGCGCCCAGGCTTGCCGGCGCGTTGGCCAGCCTTGGCATGGTCCGCCGTCTGCAAGGCCGGCGCGATGAGGCGGCCGGCTATCTTCGCCGCGCCGTCGAACTGGATTCCGGGTTGATGCCGGCCTGGGCCAGCCTCGGCAAGGTTCTCTGCGAGATCGGTGATTTCGGCGATGCGCTGCCGGCATTGGAACGCGCGGCCGGCGCAGCCAGCGCCGATGGCGAGCTTTGGTACGACCTGGGTATGGCGCGGCGTGCCGGCGGTGATCTCGTGGCAGCGCTCGACGCCTTCACCCGCGCCACCGAACTGCGTCCCAACCATGCCGCGAGCTTCAACAACCGCGGACTGGTACTTTTCGAACTCGACCGGCTCGACGAGGCGGCCGCAGCCTACGAAACGGCACTCGCCATCGAGCCGGGTTTTGCCGACGCCCTGGTCAACCTCGGTAACGTGCGGCGCGAGCACGGCCGTATCGCCGACGCCATCGACCTTTTCGACCAGGCGCATGCTCGGGCCTCCGACTCGGTCCAGGCTGCGACCAATATCGCGCTCACTATTCATGCATTGCCGGGCGCCACGCCGGCGCAGATCCTGGCGCGGCATTCGGCCTTCGATGCGGCACATTGCGCCCGTTTTCGCAATGCTTGGCCGGTATACGGCAACAACCGCGATCCGGAGCGGCGCCTCAAGGTAGGTTTGGTTTCGGCCGATTTCGGCTTCCATCCGGTCAGCTACTTCACCATCGGGTTTGTTGAACACCATGACCGGGAGCGCATCGAACTCACCTGTTATTGCGGACGCCCGACAGATGCCATGACCGAGCGTTTCCAGCGGGCAGCGGAAAACTGGGTGGATACGCGCACGCTCTCGGACGCAGCGCTGGCCCAGCGCGTGATCTCCGATGGCATCGACGTCCTGTTCGATCTGTCCGGTCATACCGCCAACAACCGGCTCATGACCTTCGCGCGCAGGCCGGCGCCGGTGCAGATCACATGGTCGGGCTATCCGGGCACCACCGGCCTGGCGGCGATGGATTATCTGGTCTGCGATGCGCGCCACGTAGGCGAGGACGAGGCGGCGCATCATGTTGAGCGCTTGATCCGCATGCCGGCGGCGTTCGTCTGTTATTCGCCACCGCCGACGGCGCCGGACGTCGGTCCGCCGCCGGCGCGTGCCAACGGGTTCGTCACCTTCGGCTGTTTCTCCAACCCGTCCAAGATCAACCCGGCGCTGCTCGACCGCTGGGGGCGCATCATGCAGGCATTGCCCGGTTCGCGCCTGGTGATGATCTACCGCCATCTCGATCATCCGGTGAACCGCCAGCGTATCCTGGGCGCGCTCGGCGATTACGGTATCGACGCCAGCCGCATCGACATCCATGGAAAGCAGCCGCCGGAGCACTTTCTCGAAGGCTACAACGGTATCGATATCGCGCTCGACACCCATCCCTATTCCGGCGGAGCGACGACTTGTGAGGCGCTCTGGATGGGTGTGCCGGTGCTCACCCTTCCGGGCGCCACTTTTGCCAGCCGCCACGCCTTGAGCCTGCTCACGGCGGCCGGCATGGGCGAATTCGTCGCCTCGGACGAAGACGATTATCTCGCCCGCACCGTGGCGCTCGCCGGTGATTCGGAGAAGCTTGCCGAGATGCGTGCCGGCATGCGCGGGAAAATGGCGGCATCGGCGCTCTGCGATGCGGCCGGGTTCACCGCCAGCCTCGAGGCCGAAATCCGCAAGATCTGGCGGGCGTGGTGCGCGGGTTGAGCGCTACAGCAGCTCGGTGAGCAGCCACTGTTCCCATTCGCGCGCGCGGGTTTCCCAACTGTAGGTCTTGTTGGCGAAGGCCTTCTGCTTCGAGAGTCGTTCGGTGAAGGCGGCGGGATCGTTCCTTGCCGCCGTGATGACGTCGGTGGTCAGCTTGGCGTAGTTGGTGGCGAAGCCCAGGTGGCCGCCTTTCGGCTTGATCAGGAAGCCGTGCCCGGCCGTGGTTTCGCCGAGCGCGCCTAGGTCAGAGGTGATGACCAGGCAGTCCGACGCCATCGCCTCCATCACCGAAATGCAGGCGAGTTCCGGGAAGGTGTTGGGATAGGCCATGATGTCGGCCTCACGGTAGGCCTGGGCCAGTTCCGCCTGTCCGACCGAACCGACGTACTCGGCGCCGTCGATGGCGCGGCAAAGCGCGTAGAGCGCCTGGAACTGGTCCTCGGCACCGTGCATCTGGTAGACGCCCATGGACGAAAACACCCGGAGCCGGCAGCCGGGCACCGCCTCGCGGATCAACGGGAAGGACATCAGCAGGACGTCGAGGCCTCGAAACGGCGTGCTCGAATAGACCAGTACCGGCGGCTCGCCGCTCTCGAAGAAACGCGGCGATGCCGGCACGTTCTCGAACATCGGCGCGATGGCGTTGCGTTTGACGGTCAGCTTGTTTTTCGGGATCGAAAACGCCTTGTGATAGGTTTCGAGCGCCCAGTCGGTGACCATGACGAAACCATCCCAGGCGGCACGTTCCTCGGGCCGGTGCAGGTTCTGCACGGCGTTCTGTTCGACGTCGTGCTGGCACCACATCACCATGCGTTTCTTGACGCCATAGCTTCGGACTTCGGCACCGACGGCACCGTTTAATAAAATTATGACATCGAAACGGTTGAGATATTCCGCCTTGATGCCGGCGTCGAATCCGGGACACTCGACCCCAGCGTAAACACCGGGCTTTTCGATGCGGTTGACCAGCGCTACTTCATGGCCGCTCTTCGCCAGGTTGGCGCTGAGGTAGCAGAGCCCCGACTGAGAGCCACCGAGCGGGCGTTGGCGCGGCGTCTCGGGCGAATAGTCCCACGGGATCGGATCCAGAAAGGCAATTTTCATGATGTTGGCAACCTAGAAAACAACTGCACCCTTTGAAAGGACAAGTTGGCCTCGCCGGCCGCTCAGCGCGCCTGGATGGTCAGCGGATTGCACCATACCGTGTCGCGGAGGTTGCGCACGTTGATGCAGAGCCTCTCACCGTCTTCGCGGTTGGTCAACGGGCCGACGAACAGGTTGTGGACGACGCCGCGTTCGCCGCCCGTGTCGCGCACCTCGACCATGGAACGCAGCGTGCGGTACGGATTGGGCAATTCCGCCTTGAGCTTGGCCCAGGCCTCGAGCGCCGCGTCGCGGCTCAGGAACGAGCTCAACAGTACCCGGTAGGTCCGTTCGCCGCGAACCCGGTCGAGGAAGAAGTCCTTGCCGTTGATGACTGTACCGTCGCCGGCGATCTCGACGGCGACGGGCTCGGGCGATTGCAGTTCGAGCCGCGCGATCTGTTCGGGGTCGGCGCGCAGCGTGTATTTGCCGGGACGCACGTAGTCGAGCAGGTAGAAGCCGTCGTAGGCGCTGCGCACCTCCTTGACCACCTTTCCTGTCGTGTCGACCAGCTGCATGTTGACATCGGCGACTGGATCCGCCCAATCGCCGCGGCGCCGGTAGACGGTGCCGTCGATTTCGCCGGTGGTGACCACCGCCACCTTCATCTCGCCGGTGACGCCGGGCCTGAGCACGACCTCGACGCCGTCCGGGTCGGCCAGCCAATAGGGGTCCTCGAGCGAGCCCTTGTCGACGGTGAACTCCACCGGCGTGTGCGCGGCGATGCCGGTGATGAAGGCGTAGCCTGCGGCGTTGGTCGACTGCATGCGCTTCGACCCGTTGACCCGGAAGCGGATTCCTGACAACGGCTCGTCGCCTTCATCGAAGACGCCGTTGGCGTTCTTGTCGAGGAACACGCGCACCGACATAGCGCCGCTCGACGCCATGCGCTCGGATGTCACGAAGGGTTTCAATGCCGAGCCATGCGGGTCGCGGGCGCTCGAGAACGAGAGCGTGATGCGGGCATTGACTTCGTTGTTGGTCGAGTAGTCGACGTTGACGCCGAGCGCGGCCAGCTTGAAGTCGGTATTGAGGCCGGTGCTGAAGGTGGTCTCGCCGGTCCCATGCCGCGTTCGCGTCGCCGCGACTCCACATAGGTGCCGCCGATCTCGTTGAAGCCCTTGTCGAGGCTGCCGTACTCGGCCGCCAGCGGCACGAAGAGCGCCACCAAGTAAAGCAGGGTGGCGATACCGGCCCAAAGCGGCGTATGAGACGGCGTGAACGCGAAGCCGGTATAGCCGGCCCCGGCCAGCACGCCCAATCCGTTTATCGCCAATGACCATCGCATCGCCGTCGCCCCGCTAGCGTTCGAGGCCGAGCGTCAGCCAGCCATCGCGGACGCGCCAGTAACGAAGTCTGAGCCCATGCGCCTGATGCGCGGCGAGTACGCGCCGGCCATCGCGCTCGACCAGCCCGGAGAGTACGGCGATGCCGCCGCCGTCGGCCGGCCGGCGCAGGTGCCGGGCGAGATCGCCGGCCATCCTGATCAGCGGATTGGCCAGGATATTGGCGACGATCAGGTCGAACGGGGCTTCGGCGGCGATCGCCGGCGCGCGGTAGCCGGGCGCGGTGAGCGCCCGCACCAGCCGGCCGACGCCGTTCTTGCGCGCGTTCAAGCCGGTCACCCGCGCCGCCTCGTCGTCGAGGTCGCTGGCCAGCACCGGCACATGGAACAGCTTGGCCATGGCGATGGAAAGAATGCCCGACCCGCAACCGAGATCGAGCGGGCGCTCGAAGCGGTGCCGCTTCGCCAGCAATTGCAGCAGTTCCAGGCAGCCGGCGGTCGAGGCGTGTTCGCCCGAACCGAAGGCGGTGCCGGGATCGAGGCGGATGGGGATGCTCGCCGATGGCGGCGCGGCGGCCACGTGCGAGCCGTAAATGAAACAGCGGCCGACGCGAACCGGGGGAAACGACGCTTGGTTTTCCGCCACCCAGTCGCGCGCCGCCACCAGTTCGAAACGGGGATCGGCGAGCGGCGCCGCGCCGGCGGCCTGGCAGGCCTTTGCGATGCGTCCGGCGATGTGAACCCGATCGGGCTCGGCACCGGTGAAACTCTCGACCCGCCAGCGCCCTGAATCGATCGGGTCCTCGAACATGCTGACCGCGGCGCTGACGGTCTCCAGGAAATCGGCGACGGCGTCGCGTGCCGCCGCCGGCACCCGCACCTCGATCCGCCACAGGAAGGGCCGGTCAGTGTTCATGTCGGCTCAACGAAGCTGCTCATGACCTTCTTGGTGCCGGCCTTCTCGAATTCGATCTGCAGCTTTTCGCCGTCGACGGACAGGATTCGGCCGTACCCGAATTTCTGATGGAAGATGCGCTCGCCGGTCGAGAACGCGGCCTTGGCCTCGCGCGCTTCCGCGCGCCAGTCGGTATCTTCGAGGGCGATTGCGCGGCCCTTGCGCCGCCGCGGCCGCCAAGCGCCGAAATCGCCTTCCTCAAGGCCGCCAAATCCACCGCCGAACCCGGAGCCCAGCCTGCGGTCGTAGACGCCGGGCTGGCTTTCCATCTCGACGTTGGCGTCGGGAAGTTCGTCGACGAAGCGCGACGGCGTGGCGCTCTGCCAATTGCCGTAGACGCGGCGGTTGGCGGCGAACGAGACCAGCGCGCGCTTGCGCGCCCGGGTCAGGCCGACGTAGGCCAGGCGGCGTTCCTCTTCGAGGCCGCCGGTGCCGCCGTCATCCAGTGCGCGCTGGTGCGGGAACAGCCCTTCCTCCCAGCCGGGCAGGAACACGGTGTCGAACTCGAGCCCCTTGGCGCCATGAAGCGTCATCAGGTTGACCTTGTCTTCGACCATCGAATCCTCGTTGTCCATGACTAGGCTGACGTGTTCGAGGAAGGCGGCGAGGGAATCGTAGTCTTCCATGCCGACGACGAGTTCCTTCAGGTTGTCGATGCGGCCCTGGGCTTCCGGCGCCTTCGACGTCTTCCACATCAGCATGTAGCCCGATTCGTCCAGGACCGTTTCGGCGAGGTCGGTATGTGTCACGACCGTCAACAATTGGCGCCAGCGCGCGAAGTCGTCCAATAGATCCGTGAAGGTCTTCCGTGCGGCCGGGCGGATTTCATCGGTGTCGAGCAGCTTCGTGATGGCGCGCGTCAGCGAGAGCCCCTCGGCACGCGCCAGCCCATGCACCACCTGCAGCGTGGCGTCGCCGATGCCACGCTTCGGCAGATTGACGATGCGCTCGAAGGCGAGGTCGTCGTCGGGTTGCGCGACAACGCGGAGATAGGCGATGGCGTCGCGGATTTCCTGGCGCTCGTAGAAGCGCGGGCCGCCGATGACGCGGTACGGAAGGCCGAGCGTGATCAGGCGTTCTTCGAACTCGCGCGTCTGGAAGCCGGCGCGCACCAGGATCGCCATCTCGTTCAGCTTATGGCCCTGGCCGTGCAGGCGCTCGATCTCCTCGCCGGCCGTGCGAGCTTCCTCTTCGCCGTCCCACACACCGCGCACGCGCACCCGTTCGCCTTCGCCGGTCTCGTCCCCGGGTTCGGTCCAGAGCGTCTTGCCGAGCCGCCCCTCGTTGTGAGCGATCAGCCCCGACGCGGCGGCCAGGATATGCGCGGTCGAGCGGTAGTTGCGCTCGAGCCGAACCACCTTGGCGCCGGGAAAGTCCTTCTCGAAGCGCAGGATGTTGCCGACCTCGGCGCCGCGCCAGGAGTAGATCGACTGGTCGTCGTCGCCGACGCAGCAGATGTTCTTGTGGCCCTGGGCGAGCATGCGCAGCCATAGGTACTGGGCGACGTTGGTGTCCTGATACTCGTCGACCATGATGTAGCGGAACTGGCGCTGATATTTTTGCAGGACGTCGGGCTGGCGCTGGAACAACTCCAGGCAGAGCAGCAGAAGGTCGCCGAAATCGGCGGCGTTGACCTGCGCCAGGCGCGCTTGATAGTCGCGGTAAAGCGAGAGGATGCGGCCCTCGGCCATGTCGGCGCCCTCGCCCAAGGAAACCTTGTCCGGCATCAGGCCGCGATCTTTCCAGCGTTGGATGATGCCGGCGACGGTGCGCGCCGGATAGCGCTTGTCGTCGATCTCATGCACTTCCAGGTACTGCTTCACCAGGCGCACCTGGTCGTCGGCGTCGAGGATGGTGAACGACGGCGTCAGCCCGACCGCTTCGGCGTGGCTCCTGAGGATGCGCGCGCCGATGGAATGGAAGGTGCCGACCCACCAGCCTTCGACCGGCGCGCCGACCAGGTGCGCGACGCGCTCCTTCATCTCGCGCGCCGCCTTGTTGGTGAAGGTCACCGCCAATACCTGCCAGGGCTGGGCGCGGCCCTGCATCAGGATGTGGCCGAGGCGCGTGGTCAGCACCCGGGTCTTGCCGGTGCCCGCGCCGGCCAGCACCAGCAGCGGCCCATCGATGCTTTCGACCGCCTGCCTTTGGCTATCGTTGAGGCGCGCGAGGTAGGCGCCGGCGGGGGCCGTGGCGGGACGGGTCGCGGCGCGCTGGGGCGGGGAGGCGGGCTCGTTCAGGTCGAAGGGGTCGTGCATGGTTTCTATATAGCACGCTCAGGCGGGAAGGCACGGATTCAGGCTAAGCAGCCCGTCAATCACATGACCGTGACGCGGCAATTTAGCTTTTCTGCGCCGTCACCCACCGATGCTAGACTTGAAGCCAATTCGAGGTCCCGCTGATGCGATCGACGCTCCCCGTTTTGTGCTTCTTTTTGCCGGCCCTGGCGCTTTTGCTGTTGGTGGTCGGGCGCCCGCATGCCGCCGACCCGACCATGGACGAAATCATGAATGCCGTGGTCGCCGTGCATGCGGAGATACGTGCCAACGCACGGGCCATGGACACGCTCGGGCCGTCGCGCACGGGCAGCGGGGTGGTCATCGGCGCGGACGGCCTGATCCTTACCATTGGCTATTTGGTCATGGAGGCCGAGAGCCTCTACGTGCTGACCCGCCAAGGCGTCAGCACACAAGCCGACTTCATCGCCTACGATCATGAGAGCGGTTTTGGGCTGCTGCGGGCGCGCCAACCGCTCGGCGTCAAGCCGATGGAACTTGGCGACGGCGATGCGCTCAAGCAGGGCGCTAAGCTGCTGGTGGTGTCCGCCGGTCTCGGCGTGCCGGTCACGCCGGTCGAGGTCGCCTCGCGCCGGACTTTCGCCGGCTACTGGGAATATCTGCTCGAAAGCGCCATTTTCACCATGCCGCCGCATCAGGCGCACGGTGGTGCCGCTTTGATCGCCCCGTCTGGCAAGCTCGTCGGTATCGGCTCTTTGCGGGTCAACGATGCCCCGGGTCCGCAGATCAGGGGCATCGGCAACATGTTCGTGCCGGTCGACGTGTTGAAGCCGGTGCTTGCGGAGCTGCTTAAATCCGGCCGTTCCGGGCGCAAGGTCTGGCCATGGCTCGGCCTCTATTCGCAGGAGTACGATGGCCAGCTCATCATCGCCAAGCTGGCGGAGGGCGGCCCGGCCGAGCAAGCCGGTCTCAAGCGCGGCGACGTGATCCTCGGCGTCGCCGGTCGCAAGGCCACCAACCTGATCGATTTCTACCGGTTGATCCACGCCCGCGGCGGCGCCGGCACTGAGGTGCCGCTCGATATTCTGACCCACGGATCCGCCGACATCGAGGTGCGCCGGGTCGCGATCAAGTCGGCCGACTGCCACGGCTGGCTCCGCCTCGGCAACTGAACCCCGCCGCCGTTTCGTCTAGGCTTCGCCGTGCTCCTCGTGGCGCATGCGCACCAGGGCTCGGCTGTAGGCGGTCATCACGTCGCGTTGGTGGATGCAGCCGATGTACTGCATGGTGATGCTCGATTCGACCACAGCGATGTGTTCCTCCGCGGTTTCCGTCATCAATTGCATCGCCGCATCGAGGTTTTCCTTGGGCGTCAGGTAGGGCGGGTGCAGGCGTGCCACGTCGCCGGCCTTGATCAGGTCGTCCATGGCATGATTGAAGGCGACCTCGCTGAGATCGGCGAGCGTGATGGTGCCGAACAGCCGGCCGTCGTCGTCGACGACGAAAAGTTCGCCGAACGGTGTCGCCTGCAACCGGCCGCGCAGTTCCTGCAGCGGCGTCGACGGGGACACGGTGGTGCCGTCGTCCTTCAAGACCTGTTCGAGCGGGATCGAGCGCATCACTTCGGTTTCGAAGCCGCCTTTGACGTCGATGCCGCGCTCCAAGAGCTGCACGTTGAAAAACGAGCGGCCGTGGAAATGGTGCGCGATCTCGGATGCGATCACCACGGCGACCATCACGGCCAGCGTCAGCGCGTAGTTGCTGGTCATCTCGAAGATGATCAGCGTGGTCGAGATCGGTGCGCCGAGTACGGCTGCGGCGAAGGCGCCCATACCGACGACGGTGTAGACGGTCTCGGCCGAGGCGTATTGCGGAAACGCCGACGTGGCGATCACACCGAAGGCGCCGCCGGCCATCGCGCCGATCACCAGTGACGGGCTGAACACGCCGCCGCCGAAACCGAATCCCAGGCAGAGCGCCGTTGCGGCGGTCTTGGCGAAACCGATCCCGATCAGCATCAACAACGTGAAGCTGCCGAGCATAGCGGACTCCGTGGCAGAATAGCCGACTCCCAGGATGTGCGGCAAATAGGTGGCGGCGATGCCCAGGATCAGTCCGGCGATGGCCGGCTTGAGCCAACCGGGGATCGGAATCCGCGCCGCCACCCGGGCCGAGAGGCCGATCGCCTTCATGAAGACGACGGCGCCGACGCCGCAGACGATGCCCAACAGCGCGAACGCCGGCATTTCCCAGAAAGATACGATGGCGCCGACATCGACGGAGAAGGCCGGGAAATCGCCGAACCAGGTGCGCGACACGGCGGTACCGGCGACACTTGCAATGACGATGGGGGCGAAGGCCTTGAGCGCGTAGTGGCCGATGACCACTTCATTGGCGAAGAGCGCACCGGCGATCGGTGCGTTGAACGAGCCGGCGACTGCGGCGGCGACGCCGCAGCCGAGCAGCGTGCGGGTGAGTTGGCGGGAGAGATGCAGACGCCGGCCGATCCAGCTTGACAGTGCAGCGCCCAAGTGGACCGCCGGTCCCTCGCGGCCGACCGAGGCGCCGGCACCGATGGAAAGCGCGTTGATAGCCGCCGCAGTCAGGCCGATGCGCGACGACATGCGTCCGCCGAGAAGCGCGTTGGCCTCGATCACGTCTGCGACCGCTTGCGGGCGGCGTTCGGGCATCAGCCAGTGGACCAGGATTCCGACGGCGAGGCCGCCCAGCGTGGTGGCAAGCACGATGCGCCAGGATGGCAGCTCAGCGGCGATTGCCGCCAGATGCTGGCTGTCGTTGCCGTAGAAGCCGCCGAAGCCGTAGAACACGCCCTGGAACAGGTCGATGGCCTCGCGGAAGCCGACCACCGAGATGCCGACCAGCGCGCCGACCACCAGCGCCAGCGCGGATAGGATCATATGGTCATTGCGCAGCAGCTGGCGCATGCGTGATGACAGGCGGGTGTACGTCAGGCGAGACTCGGGCATCGTTCTTTCGGACCCCTCGATCTTGGCGATCGCATTGTTCTGATCAAACGCGCTAAGTACCGGACCGTAAAGAACAATCGTGAATATTGTCTTTAAGGCGCGAAGGCGTTCAGTCGGCCGGCCAGCGGCTCACCGGCCGGCGCGCGCGAATATCGGCGAGCACACCCTTGGCATCGCCGGCGATCCGCCGGGCCAACGCCTTGCGCGCGTCCGGTCGTTTGTCATGGGTGCCGCTCCAGCGCACGATCTCGATCACCACCGGTGCGAGGTCGAGGCCCTTGTCGGTGAGGGAATATATCTTGCGCCGACGATTTTCCGGATCCGGCCGGGCGGTGACGATCCCGGCCGCTTCCAGAGTCTTCAGCCGGTCGGCGAGGATGTTGGTGGCGATGCCCTCGCCGCCGTCGAGC
>JAYOXJ010000025.1:0-1102 GCA_038152725.1 Rhodospirillaceae bacterium | reverse complement strand
CGAGCAACTCGCCGTAGGTCTTGTCGCCGCGCAGCATGAGGTCGCGGACCACCAGCAGGGACCAGCGGTCGCCGAACAGATCGAGGGCAAACGCTACCGGACAGGTGCTATCGTGCAATTTTCCCGGCGATTTCCCCGGTGATTTCCCCGGTGATTTTTTGGGCGTCTTAATGGATGCGGATCGGGCCATGGAATGAGTTTAAAAAATTCACTTGCGTTTAACAAGTTAATTCGATTAGATTATTACTTGCAAAAGACAAGTTAATGGTTGTTGGCGATCCCGCCGCGGCCGCTCAACCAAAGGAGAGAGTATCCATGCCACTCGTCAGAATTTCCCATGCCCCGGGCAAGCCGTCTGTCCAAGTCGCGGCCATGTCCGACGGTGTCCACCAAGCCTTGGTCAGCACCTTCAACGTGCCCGAGGACGACCGATTTCAGATCGTCACCGAACACGCCCCTGGCACGCAGCTAGTGGCGTCGCCCGAATTTCTTGGCATCCAGCACACCTCCGACGTGGTGTTCGTGCAGATCACCTGCTCGGAGGGCCGCAGCGTCGACCAGAAGAAAGCGCTGTTTCAGGGCATCGTCGACAACCTCGCCGCCGGTGCCGGCGTGCGCAGAGAAGACGTAATTATCAATGTCGTCGAGATCAAGCGGGAAAACTGGTCTTTCGGCAACGGCACCGCGCCTTACGTCAACTGAGAACGTGCCCGGCGCCGGCCGGGGGTTGAGCTTGGGACCCTGCGGTCCGGTTCAGCTCTTGGCCGCGTCGAGGCTGTAGCCGGCGGCGCGGACGGTCCGGATCAGGTCTGGTTTGTTGGTGCCGTTGAGCGCTTTCCTGAGGCGGCGGATGTGCACGTCGACGGTTCGGATTTCGACGTAAACGTCGCGGCCCCATACCCGGTCGAGCAGCTGTTCGCGTGAGAACACGCGACCCGGCTTTTCCATCAGGGTCTTGAGCAGCCGAAACTCGGTCGGGCCGAGGTGCACGGCCTCGCCGTCGCGGGTGACGCGGTGCTCCTCGAGGTTCAGCATGATGTCCTCGTAGGCCAGAGTATCGGCCTGCTTCTCTGGGTAGGTGCGGCGCATCACGGCGTTGATC
>JAYOXJ010000024.1:0-20194 GCA_038152725.1 Rhodospirillaceae bacterium | reverse complement strand
CCCTATACCTCGACCAAGCACGCAATCACCGGCCTCACCAAGACGATGTCCCTGGATGGCCGCAAGTACGACATCGCGGTCAGTCAGCTCGACATCGGCAACGCCATGACCGAAATGGCCAAGCGCATGTCGAAGGGCGTCAAGCAGGCCAACGGCGAGATCGCCGTCGAGGCGATGATGGACGTCGAGAAGGTGGCGGAGGCTGTCGTCTACATGGCCAGCCTGCCGCTCGACACCAACATCCAGTTCATGACCATTATGGCGACCAAGATGCCGTTCGTCGGGCGGGGCTGAGCCATGGCCGATGAGGGGCGCTGCGATCTCCTCGTCACCGGCGGCACGGTCTACGACGGCGGCGGTGGGCCGGGCTTTCGTGCCGACATCGCCATTACCGGCGACAGCATCGCCGCCGTCGGCGATCTCGCCGAATGGCGCGCGGAGGAAACCCTGGAGGCCGCCGGAAAGGCGGTGGCGCCCGGGTTCATCGACACCCATACCCACGACGACATGGCGTTGCTGCGCCCGGCCGGCATCCCGGAGAAGACCGCCCAGGGCGTGACCACGGTGGTGATCGGCAACTGCGGCGTCAGCGCCGCGCCCTTCGGCCCCAGGGACGAACTGAAAGAACCGCCGTTCATCTTCTTAGGGAGTGGTTCGGGCCGTCGCTTCGAGCGGTTTGTCGACTACATGGCGGCCTTGGCCGATGCGAAGCCCGGCGTCCACGTGGTGCCGCTGGTCGGGCACTCCAACCTTCGCGCCGTCGCCATGGACGATATCCATCGCCCGGCGACGGAAAGCGAGATCGCTCAAATGCGCGCGCATCTGGACGAAGCGATGCGCGCCGGCGCCGTCGGGTTCTCGACCGGGCTTGCGTATCCCTCGGGCGCCGCCGCGCCGACCGAAGAGATCGTCGAGCTTGCCAAGGTGGCAGGCGCGCTGGGCGGCCTCTATGCCACTCACATGCGGAACGAGTCGGACGCGGTCGTGCGCTCGGTCGAGGAGGCCATCGAGATCGGCCGCCGAGGCGGATTGCCGGTGGTAATTTCGCACCACAAGTGCGGCGGTACCGCCAACTGGGGAAAATCGGTCGAGACGCTGGCCCGCATCGACGCGGCTTGTGCCGGCGGCCAGACGATCAATCTGGACGCCTATCCGTATACGGCGAGTTCGACCGGCCTGATGGCCAAGTTCGCGCGCGTCGCCGAGCGCGTGCTGGTCACCGAGTCGGATGCGGCCCCGGAGCAGGCCAGACGCGAGCTCTCCGCCATCATGGCCGATTGGGGCTGCGACGTCGAAGAGGCGGTCGAGCGCCTTTTTCCGGCCAAGGCGGTCTATTTCCAGATGTCGGAAGACGATCTCGAACGCATTCTCGCGCATCCCAACTGCATGGTCGGTTCCGACGGCATGCCGTCCGACAAACATCCCCATCCCAGGCTCTACGGCACCTTCCCCCGCGTGCTTGGGCATTATGCCCGCGAGCGCGGGCTGTTCGACTTGGCCGCCGCCGTGCACAAGATGACCGGCCTGCCGGCACGCTGCTTCGGGCTCAAGGATCGCGGCCGTATCGCGGCGGGCATGGCGGCCGACGTGGTCGTCTTCGATCCCGATCGGATCATCGACCGCGGCACCTACGAGGCGCCGGTGCAGGCACCACTCGGTATCGAGGCGGTGATCCAGGGTGGCCGGCTGCGCGTGAGCGCCCGTTAACCTACTTGTCCTTGAGGATCGCGATGGCTTCCTCGAGCTGGGCGATCGAGTCCTGGCGTTGGGCCTCATCCATGCGCATCAGGTCGACCCAAAGCCGCAGTCCGCGCACGTTGTCGCGGCGGATGTAGCGCTCGGTTTCGTCCCACTCGTCGAAGATGCCGCTGACGGCGTAAGGCGTGACAGGGTCCCGGATTCCTTTGACCTGCATTGGTTCGCCAGGCTCGGCCTCGATCTCGTCGCGGACCAACGCAAAGGTCTCTTGCGAAATGGTGATTCCATCGGGCATGCAAATCGATTCGAGACGCGCCGCCAGGTTAACCTGGCCGCCGATAATGGTGTAGTCGATACGTTGCGTATGCGTCCGTATTTTCCTGCTGGCGGTAACCTTGTTCAGTTCGATTTCCGTCGCGGCAAGGCCCGCCGCAGCCGCAGACTGGATGAAGACGCTCAAGGGGGCGGTCGACCAGGCTACGCAGGGTGCGACGTCGTCCGGTTCGAGCGGATCTGTCGCCGGCCTCGGCACCGACGAGATCATCGCCGGGTTAAAGGAGGCGCTTCGCGTCGGTGCCGATACGGTCACCGCCAAGCTCGGTGCCGCCAACGGCTTCAACGGCGATCCGGCCGTGCATATCCCGTTACCCGACGAATTGAAGGCAGTGCAGTCGACGCTTAAACGCGTCGGCCTCTCGTCGCTTGCCGACGAGGTCGAGCTCAAGCTCAACCGCGGCGCCGAGGCCGCAATGCCCAAGGCCAAGGAATTGGTCCTGAATGCGATCGAGAGCATGACGCTCGACGGCGCCAAGGCGATCTACAACGGCCCCAAGGATGCTGCGACCCAGTACTTCCGCCGCGTCGCCACGCCGGACCTCAAGGCGACAGTTGCGCCGGTGGTCGATGGCGCGCTCAAGGACGTCGGTGCCGTCGCCGCCTACGACCAACTCGTCGGCAAGTACAAGAGCGTGCCGTTCGTCCCAGATCTCAAGGCCGACCTTACCGGCCATGCCACCAACTTGGCGCTGGAAGGCCTGTTCAAGTACCTGGCGACGGAGGAAGCGGCGATCCGTGACAACCCGGCGAAGCGTACGACCGAGATTCTCGCCAAGGTTTTTGGCGCCAAATGACGAATTTTCCGCTGTCCCTGTGACCATCGTCATCGTCACTCGGCGACAGTAAGGTTAATGTCGGATTCGAGGGTTCTCGACGAGGGGTGTGAACCAAATGAAAGACCAAGTTGACCGCCATGGAGACCTGTCTCCAGCGGGCCGCGCTGGCGGGGTCGCCGGTTGGGATGGCGCCGAACGCCGTCAGGGCGATCGTCGAGCCGGCAAAGCCGCCTTCTCCAGCGACCGCCGCGATGCGGATCGCCGCTAACGCCAAAGCTGCCACGTCTGCGGCCATACCTTTACACCGACGCCGATGCAGAAGCGGGTTTGCCCGTCTTGCCGCAGCAAGGCCATGCGCATGGGTGCCAATCCCGGCAGTTGGGGCGCGATCTGACCCGAGATCGGCAGAACGCCGATCGGTTCCGCCCATAGCGAACGCCAACCTTTCTCACCCGCCGCACCGATGCTAAGACTCCTCTCCAACCATGGGGAGGAATGGGATGTCCGACGGCTCCGGCATCTTTGACATCGGCCTCGGCAAGACGCCGGCCAACCATCAACCGCTGACGCCCCTGAGCTTTCTCGCCTGGGCGGCGCGGGTCTATCCCGAGAAGACCGCCGTCATCTACGGCGACAAGCGTTACAGCTACGCCGAATTCGAGCGCCGCTGCCGGCTGCTCGCCTCGGCGCTCAAGCGGCGCGGCATCGAGAAGGGCGATACGGTCGCGATCATGTCGCCCAACGCGCCGCCGATGCTGGAGGCGCATTACGGCGTGCCGATGACCGGCGCCGTGCTGAACGCGCTCAACTACCGGCTCGATCCCGACTCGATCGCCTTCATCCTCGGCCATGGCGAGGCCAAGATTCTCATTACCGACAAGGAATTTTCACCGGTGATATCGGCGGCACTGGCGAAATACGGCCGGCCGCTCACCGTCATCGACATCGACGACCCGCTCGCAGCGGGCGGCGAGTTGTTGGGCGAGAAGGACTACGAGGCGCTGCTGGCCGAGGGCGATCCGGATTTCTGTGCCGATACGGACGCATGGCCAACGGAAGTCTTCCCCGCCGATGAATGGGACGCGATCTGCCTCAACTACACGTCCGGCACCACCGGCAACCCGAAGGGCGTGGTTTTCCATCATCGCGGCGCCTTTCTCAATGCCATGGGGGGCGTCACCGTGTCCAAACTCGACCGCGACACGGTCTATTTGTGGACGCTGCCGATGTTCCACTGCAACGGCTGGTGCTACACCTGGGCAGTAACCGCGGCCGGCGGCACGCATGTCTGCCTGCGCCAAGTCGATACCGCCAAGATTTTCCCGTTGATCCGCGACCACGGCGTCAACGTCATGTGCGGCGCGCCGATCGTCCTCAACATGCTGGTGCACGCGCCCAAGGATCACCGCGTCGCGTTCGATCATACCGTCACGGTCTTCACCGGCGGGGCGGCGCCGCCGTCGGCGGTGATCGCCGGCATGGAGCGGCTCGGCTTCAAGGTCGTGCATCTCTATGGCCTAACCGAGACTTACGGTCCCAGCACCTACTGCGCGTGGCAGGACGAGTGGGACGGCCTTGATCTCGACGGCAAGGCCGAGAAGATGGCGCGCCAGGGCGTGCGCTACCCGACGCTGTTCCGCCAGTCGGTGATCGATCCCGAGACCATGCAGCCGGTGCCGGCCGACGGCGAGACCATCGGCGAGCTGATGATTCGCTCAAATACGGTAATGAAGGGCTATCTCAAGAACCCGGCCGCCACCGAGGCCGCTTTCGCGGGCGGCTGGTTCCATACCGGCGATCTCGGCGTCATGCATCCGGACGGCTACGTCGAGATCAAGGACCGTTCGAAGGACATTATCATTTCCGGCGGCGAGAACATCTCGAGCCTCGAAGTCGAGGAGACGCTCTATAAGCACCCGGCGATCATGGAGGCTGCGGTCGTCGCCAGGCCCGACGAAAAATGGGGCGAGACGCCTTGTGCCTTCGTCACCCTCAAGCCCGATGCCGACGTGTCGCCGAGCGAAAGCGACGTGATCGCCTATTGCCGTGAAAATCTGGCCCACTACAAGGTGCCAAAGACCGTGGTGTTCGGGCCGCTGCCCAAAACCTCGACCGGCAAGATCCAGAAATACGTGCTGCGCGAACAAGCCCAGAAACTCTAACGGGAGCCTTGAGACGATGACCGAACTTTTTGACCTGACGGGCAGGACCGCGCTGGTGACCGGCGCATCGGGTGGCCTCGGCCGGCATTTCGCGACCACCCTGGCGCGGTCCGGCGCCACCGTCGCGGTCGCCGCTAGGCGCCAGGACAAGGTTGCCGCCGTCGCCGACGAGATCGTTGCCGCCGGCGGCAAGGCGCTTGCCGTCGCTCTCGACGTGGTGTCGCGCGAAAGCGTCGCTGCCGCCTTCGAGGAGGTCGAGCAGAAGGCCGGTACGGTCACGGTGGTGGTCAACAACGCCGGCATCGCCGGGCGCGGCCCGGCCCTCGACATGCCGGAGGACCTCTACGACAAGGTCATGGAAACCAACCTGAAGGGTGTATGGAACGTTGCCCAGGAATCGGCCCGGCGCATGGTAAAAGCCGGGAAGCCCGGCTCGATCGTCAACATCGCCTCGATCCTCGGCGTGCGCATCGCCAAGGGCCTGCTCCCCTATGCGGTCTCCAAAGCGGCGGTGGTGCAGATGACCAAGGTGCTGGCGCTGGAATGGGCGCCGCATAAGATCCGCGTCAACGCCATCGCACCGGGCTATGTCGTTACCGACATCAACCGTGATTTCCTGAAAAGCCCGGCCGGCCAGGCCATCATCGACCGCATTCCGCAGCAGCGAACCGGCGACATGCGCGATCTCGAAGGCCCGTTGCTTTTGCTGGCGTCCGACGCCGGTGCCTACATGACCGGTGCCATCGTACCGGTCGACGGCGGCCACCTTGTCACGTCGGTCTGAGCCGGATCGGAGGAGAACATCATGGACGGTGGCAACACGCGCAAGCGCGACGAATTGAGCCTTATCGCCCCCGACACGCGGGGCTGGAATTTCTACGAGGCCGACACCGGCCTGAAGGACCTGCTCGAGCTCTACCTCAAGCCGAACCTGTTCGCGCATCTGCAGCCCTACCTCGAGAAAATGGGCGGCATGGTCGCGGGTGAACTCGACCAGGCGGCGCATTTGGCGGATGCCCATCCGCCGATCCTCCACCACCGCGACCGCTTCGGCCGCGACCGCCAGTGGATCGAATACCATCCGGCCTACCGGCAGCTGGAGGAGGCCGCCTTCGGCACCTTCGGCATGCATGCCATGAGCCATCGCGGCGGCATCATGGGCTGGCCCGAGCCTTATCCGGCGACCGCCAAGCATGCCTTCACCTACCTCTTCAACCAGGCGGAATTCGGCCTCGGCTGCCCGATCAACGTCACCGACTCGGGAGTCCATGCGCTCAAACGCTTCGCCGACCAGGACCTGCAGGACTGGCTGATCCCGTTGATGACCACCACCGACGTGGATGCGCTCTGGCAGGGCGGCCAGTACATGACCGAGAAGGAGGGCGGTTCCGACGTCGGCTCGCTCACCACCGAGGCGCGCTTCGAGGACGGCGAGTGGCGGCTCTATGGCGAGAAGTGGTTCTGCTCCAACGCCGACGCCGAGCTCAACCTGCTGCTGGCGCGGCCCGAGGGCGCCGGTCCCGGTACGCGGGGGCTCGGCCTCTTCGCCATGCCGCGTTTCCTCAAGGACGGATCGCAGAACAATTTCCGCACCGTGCGCCTTAAGGAGAAGCTGGGCACGCGCTCGATGGCGTCGGGCGAGGTCATCCTCAATGGCGCCGTCGCCTATCCGGTCGGCCCGCTGGATCGTGGCATCCACCAGATGCTGGAAATGGTCAACTGGTCCAGGCTTTCGAACGGCATCAAGTCGTCGGCGCTGATGCGCCGCGCCGTGCACGACGCCATGGCGGTGATCAAGGGGCGCGTCGTGTTCGGCTCGCCACTGCATGAAAAACCGCTCGCCCGGCGGCAGATGCTGAAGATCGCCCTGCCGGCGGAACAGTCGCTCTCCATGTGGATGTTCACGGCGGACGTTTTGGACAAGGCCGAAGGCTACGGCGCCGACACGCCGAGCCAGGAGGCGCAGGCGCTGCTTCGCATGGCGACGCCGGTCCTCAAGTTCCGCTCGACCCGCGACGGGCGCCGCGTCACCGGCGACGCCATGGAGATGCGGGGCGGCATCGGTTACGTCGAGGAATGGGTCAACCCCCGCCTGGTGCGCGACGCGCACCTGGGCTCGATTTGGGAGGGCACGTCGAACATCGTGGCGCTCGACGCCGTCACCCGCGCGGTCCGGAAGCACGACTGCCATGAGCCGCTGCACGCGGCGATCTGCCAGCGGCTGGAAGATGCCGAGGGTGTTCCCGCCGACTACGTCGCCGTCCTAAAGGTGCACCTCGACCGCGCCCGCGACCTGATCGGCAAGGTCGCCGCCGAGAACCGCGACGAAGCGTCCTGCCGCCAGGCGACCAGCGCCTTCTACCATGCCGCCACGGCGGCGCTGCTGGCCTGGGAAGGCGCGCGCATCTTCGCCCGGCGCGGCGACGCGCGGCGCCTTTTGTGGTCGAAACTGGTGGTCGAACATCGGCTCAAGCCGCGCGATCCGTTCGAACTGGTCGACAATTCCTGGGAGGACGAGGTCTCGGCGCTGCTGTTGGGCGAGGACGACGTCGCCATGACCGACGCGGCGCGGCTGGTCGCGGCATAAGGAAAGGGAGGAGGCCATGCCCGCATTCAAGCGTGACGGCATCGATCTTCACTACGACGACATCGGCGAGGGCTATCCAGTCCTGTTCCTGCACGAATTCGGCGGCGATCCGCGAAGCTGGGTCGGACAGGTGCGCCATTTCTCGCGCCGCTACCGCTGTCTGGTGCCGGCGGCGCGCGGCTATCCGCCCTCCGACGTGCCTGCGGACGCCGCCAAATATGGCTGGGAAATCAACTTGGCCGATGCCGTCGGCCTGCTCGATCACTTGGGGCTTAAGAAGGCGCACGTGGTCGGCCTTTCCATGGGTGCCTACATCGGGCTCTTGATGGCCATGCGGCACGGCGAGCGTGTCTCGGCATTGGTCGCCGCCAGCGGCGGGTCGGGCGCCTATCTGCCGACCCGCGATGCCTTCATCGCCGAGACGCTCGCCGCCGCCGACCGCATCGAGAAATCGGGCAAGGTGCCGGCCGCCGACATGGGCGTCGCCGCCAACCGCCTGCAACTCAAGCTCAAGGACCCGCTCGGCTGGCAGGCTTTCGTCGACCATTTGGCCGAACATCCGGCCACAGGCGCCGCGATGACTTTCCGCCACGTCCAGGCGGTGCGCCCGTCGCTCTACGATTTCGAGACCGAACTGACCGCCGTCGCGGCGCCCGTGCTGCTCATGGTCGGCGACGAGGACGAACCCTGCCTCGATGTGAACCTTTACCTGAAACGGCTGATGCCGACGTCGGGGCTTTCCATCGCGCCCAAATCCGGCCACCTCATCAACATCGAGGACCCGGCCAAGTTCAATGCCGAGATCGACGCCTTCTTCGTCGCCGCCGAGGCCGGACGCTGGCCGGTGCGCGCCGCCGCCGGCGACGCCAACCGCATGTTCCGCACCGACGCCGGCAATGGGGACGGGGACTGAACCCGGCGTTGAGTGCCGCCGCAGACTTCGAGGCCGGCCGGACGGCCTTCCTGGAGTCGCGCTTCGACGACGCCGAGGCCGCACTTGGCCGCTCGCTCGCCGCCGATTCCGATCACTTCGACGCCAAGGTCTATCTTGCCCGGGTTCATGACGGCCAGGGGCGGCTCGAAGATGCCATTGCGCTCTATCGGGATGCGCTCATGGCCCGATCCGACCACGCCGCGGTGCATCTGCTGCTCGCCCAGTCGCTGCTGGCCGCCGGCCGATACGCCGAGGGCTGGGCCGAGTACGAGTGGCGCTACAAGGGCGCGGGCGGCCAGCCGTTTCCCAATATCGAGGCGCCGCTTTGGCGGGGCGACGCGCTCGACGGCCGCACCATCCTGGTGATCGGCGAGCAGGGCTACGGCGATGTCATCCAGTTCGCGCGTTTCCTGCCCCGCGTCAAGGCGGCGGGCGGACGCGTCGCGCTCGGCGTCAGCCAACCGTTGTTCACGCTCTCCGAAAGCCTCGCAGGCGCCGATCACCGGTTCCACGATTGGCATCACGCCGGGCGCTTCGATACCTATTGCCCGCTCTCGAGCCTGCCCGGCGCACTCGGCATTACCGCCGCCGACCTGCCGGGGCCGATACCCTACGTCGCCGCCGATTCCCGGCGCCAAGCGCGCTGGGCACGGCGCCTCGCCAACAATGTGCGACGGCGCATCGGCATCTGCTGGGCCGGACGGCCGAACCATCCCAACGACCGCTATCGTTCGGTCCCGTTCGATATTCTGCGCCGATACCTCCCCGCCGACGCGAACGTATTCTCGCTGCAGAAAGGCGAGGCCGCCGGCGCAATAGCCGGATCCGGCGTCATCGACCTCTCGGCGCGGCTGCACGATTTCGCCGAAACCGCCGCGGTCATCGCCCAGTTGGACCTCGTCGTCAGCGTCGATACTTCGCTCGCTCATCTCGCCGGCGCCATGGGCAAGCCCGTGCACGTACTGCTGCCCTACGTCCCCGACTGGCGTTGGGGCCGGACGGTGGACAGTTCACCTTGGTATCCGAGTGCGCGTCTGTTCCGCCAGGCCGCGCCCGGCGACTGGTCCGGGTCGCTCGCCGCCGCTTTCGCCTGACCTTCCGGAGGGACTCCCGGTCGGACGCGAACGGGTGTATCCTAAAGCGCGTTTGTGGCGAGGATTTCCCGATGATCAAACCTCTGCATTGGCGCCTCATGGGCGGCTTGATGCTGACGCTGTTGCTGGGCTGGGCGGCCGCCGGCTGGGCCCAGAGCGGCCTGCAACCGGTCGACGCCGAACTGGTGCTCGCCGCCGACGGGTCCGGTTCCATCGACGACGAAGAGTTGCGCCTGCAACGTGAAGGCTACGCCGCCGCCATCACCAATCCGCGCTTTCTCGAAGCCGTCGCCAGCGGTTATCACGGCAAGATCGCGCTCGCGTTCATGGAGTGGGGTGGGCCGGAGTCGCAACATACCATCGTCGATTGGATGGTGATCGACGGGCCGAAATCGGCGGCCGCCTTCGCCGCCAAGCTGATGCGCGAGCCGCGTGCCGCCTACAGCTACAACTCCATCAGCGAGGCGATCATCTATTCCATCAACCTGATCAACACCAACGCCTATGCCGGCAAGCGCCGTATCGTCGATGTGTCCGCCGACGGCCCGCAGATGAACGGCCGGCCGATGGCGGCGGCGCACGCGCTCGCCATGCAGTACAAGGTCATCATCAACGGACTGGTGATCAACACCCGCACCGGCTTTAGCGGCCCAACCAGGGCATCGCTCGACCAGCACTTCAAGGACGACATCATTTTCGGTCCCGGCTCCTTCGTCGCCGTCGCCGAGGGCCGCGACGATTTCGCCCGTGCCATCCTCAAGAAGATGATCCTGGAGATCGCCGACGCCGGCCATTGAGCGGACGCAGGCACCGTATTCGGCGCCTGCCGTACGCTCGACCAGGGAGGCCCAACCGATTAGGCTTTGCGCATGAGTTGGGAACAGGCTTACGTTTTCGCCGTGCTCGCCGGCGCACTCGGATTGTTCATCTGGGGCCGCTGGCGTTACGACATCGTCGCACTGGCGGCGCTGCTGGCGGTGGTGGTGGCGGGCATCGTGCCGGCAGGCCGAGCGTTCGAGGGTTTCGGCCATCCCGCCGTTATCACGGTCGCCGCCGTGCTGGTGATCTCGCGCGCGTTGCAAAACTCCGGCATGGTAGACCGCATCGCGCGCTGGCTCGAACGCGCCGAGTTCGGCCCGTCCACGCAGGTCGCGGTGATGGCCGCGCTGGTCGCCGCGGTGTCCGGGTTCATGAATAATGTCGGTGCGCTGGCGTTGCTGATGCCGGTCGCTATACAGGCCGCCGGACGGAGCGGCCGCCCACCCGGCGAACTGCTCATGCCGCTGGCGTTCGGCTCGCTTCTCGGCGGCCTCGTCACCCTGGTCGGCACACCGCCCAACATCATCATCGCCGCCCTTCGCGCCGAGGCCACCGGTACGGCCTTCGGCATGTTCGATTTCACGCCGGTCGGGCTCGCCGTCGCCATTGCCGGCATCATCTTCATCGGCGTCTACGGCTGGCGCATGATCCCCGTTCGCGAGGGCGCCGCCGGCACCGACATGGCACAGGTCGAGGGGTACACCACCGAGGTGCTCGTGCCGCGCAAGTCCGGCCTGTCCGGTACTGCGCTGCAGGAGCTGGTGGCGCATGCGCGCGCCGACGATGTCGGCGTGCGCGCCGTCATCCGGCGTGGCGAGGTGATGAGCCGGCCGAAACTCTCGGAAACGGTCCGCATCAACGACCACCTTTTGCTCGAGGGCAGCGCCGAGGCGATCAAGGAGATCCTACACGCCACGCCATTGACGCTGGTCGGCAACCGCAAGCTCGATGTCGCCGACCTCCACGATAAAGACAGTGCCGTTGTCGAGGCCGTGGTAACTCCAGGATCATTGCTGGCCGGACGTTCCTTCGGCCAGACGCAGGTCGAACGTCGCTACGGGCTGCATCTCCTGGCCTTGGCGCGCCAGGGGCGCCCGATCCGTGAACATCTCAGTGAGGTTCGTGTGCGTGCCGGCGACGTCCTGTTGCTTCAAGGTGCCGCGGGAAGCATCGCCGATGCGATCGGCGCCATCGGCTGCCTTTCGCTGGTCGAGCGCGATATCACGATCCACCGCGATCCGACCTACTTGCCGCTGATCGTATTCGCGATCGCCTTTGCGCTCGGCGTCACTGGGTTGTTAAGCCTTCCGGTGGCGTTCACCGGCGCTATCGTTGCCCTGGTCGTCAGCGGGCAATTGCGCGCGCGAACTCTATCGTGACGTCGATTGGCCGGTGGTCGTGCTGCTCGGTGCCATGGTGCCGCTCGGGCTGGCGATGGAGACTTCAGGCGCCAACGACATGCTGGCCGAATTCATCGCAATTTTGGCCCGACACTTGGCGCCATGGGCGATCATCTCAGTTGTCCTGGTGGCGACCATGCTTTTGTCCGACGTCATGAACAACGCGGCGCCGGCGATCCTGATGGGGCAGCTCGCGATCAAACTCGCGGCGCAGATGCAGGTCGACGCCGACCCGCTACTGATGGCGGTCGCGATCGGCGCCTCGTCGGCCTACATGACCCCGATCGGACACCAATCGAACATCCTGGTCATGGGGCCGGGAGGTTACAGGTTCGGCGATTATTGGCGGCTCGGGCTGCCGCTGTCGGTTTTGACGGTCTTTGTCGCGGTGCCGGTAATCCTCTGGGTCTGGCCGCTTTAGGCCGGGATTCCCGCTTCTCCCTTCAAAATCGCCCGCTGCTCGGGTAGGATTGGGGTTGGGCCGATGTAGTGACGGCCTGAAGGGGAGATGGCGAGACGTGACCCATACCGTATTGGTGGTCGATGACGAACCGAACATCGTTCTTTCGCTCGAGTTCCTGATGGCAGAGGCGGGACATGACGTGCGCGTCGCGCGCAACGGCGAGCAGGCGCTTCAGGCGATCCGCGACCAGAAGCCCGATCTCATCCTGCTCGACATCATGATGCCGCCGCCGGATGGCTACAGCGTCTGCAAGACCGTCCGCGGCGATCCCAAGACCCGCGACATTCCAATCATTATGCTGACAGCAAAGGGCCGCGAGGCGGAGCGTGAAATGGGCATCGAGGCGGGTGCCACCGAATTCATCACCAAGCCATTCTCCAACCGCGAGGTGGTGGCGCGCGTCGGCGATTTGCTCGGTCGGCGAAAGTAGGCCCGGCGATGCGCTCGCGCAGCACGGTAGGCGAGCGGCTGGTGGCGACTTTCCTGCTCGGCATCGTGCTGTTCAATCTGCCGATCCTGAAGATATTCGCCGTCGAGCGGGTCGTGTTCGGCGTGCCGTTGCTTTTCCTCTACATGTTCGGCGCCTGGCTGGCGCTTTTGGTGTTGTTGGCGCTCGGCAATAGGGGGCGCCGGGAAGACCGCCATAGCACCGACGCGGCCGCCGGCGAGGCGCCGGACGTATCGAACTAGCGGGCCGGCGATGCTGAACGGCATCTCGATCCTTGTCATCTCCGCGCTCTACCTGAGCCTGTTGTTCGCCATCGCCTACTGGGGCGACAAACGCGCAGACCAGGGCCGCAGCCTAATTCGCACACCCTACGTTTACGCGCTCTCCATCGCCGTCTACTGCACGTCTTGGACCTATTACGGCAGTGTCGGGCGCGCAGCCACGCACGGCTACGACTTCCTTGCCATCTATATCGGGCCGACGTTGGTGTTCGTGGTGTGGTGGTTCGTGCTGCGCAAGATCATCCGCATCACCAAGGCCAACCGCATCACCTCGATCGCCGACTTCATCTCGTCGCGCTACGGCAAGAGCCCGGGCCTAAGCGGCCTCGTCACGGTGATCGCCGTGGTCGGCATCATGCCTTACATCTCGCTCCAGCTGAAGGCGGTGTCGGTCAGCTTCACCTTGATCCTGGGTTATCCCGATCTGGCACTGCCGCACCAGCTCGGACCGCCGCCGTTCCCGCTCGACACCGCGCTGATGGTGGCGCTGGCGCTGGCAGCCTTCTCGATCCTGTTCGGCACCCGCCATATCGACGCCAGCGAACACCACGAAGGCATGGTGCTGGCGATCGCGTTCGAGTCCGTGGTCAAGCTGGTTGCCTTCCTGGCCGTCGGCATCTTCGTCACGTTTCATCTCTATGACGGCTTCGACGCGCTCTTCGCCGCCGCCCGTCAGGAGACCCGCCGGATGGCACTGCTGTCCGGAGCCGGATTTGGCAGCTACGGGCAGTGGGTGACGCTCATCATTCTTTCCATGGCGGCGACGATCTGCCTGCCCAGGCAGTTTCAGGTTACCGCCATCGAAAATGTCGACGAACGCCACATCGATACCGCCGCCTGGATGTTTCCGCTCTATCTCCTGATCATCAACATCTTCGTGCTCCCCATCGCCATGGCCGGCACGATGATGTTCCCGGGCGGCAGTGTCGATGCCGATACCTACGTGCTGTCCATCCCGATCGTCCTCGAACAGGAGATGCTCAGCCTGTTCTCGTTCATCGGCGGGCTGTCGGCCGCCACGGGCATGGTCATCGTCGCCACCATCGCGCTTAGCACCATGGTATGCAACGACTTGGTGATGCCGGTACTGCTCCGGTTCAACTGGTTCAGGATCAAGGAGCGGGGCGACTTGAGCGGACTTCTGCTCGATATCCGGCGCGGCTCGATCATCGCCATCGTCCTGCTCAGCTATTTCTACTACCACACCATCGGCGAGTCCTACGCGCTGGTCACCATCGGGCTGGTATCGTTCGCCGCCGCCGCGCAGTTCGCGCCGGCAATCATCGGCAGCATCTTCTGGAAGGGCGGCACACGGACGGGGGCCCTGGCCGGCCTGATGGCCGGTTTCATGATGTGGCTATATACCCTTGTGCTGCCGTCGTTCGCGCGTTCGGGCTGGTTGCCGGCGGCGTTCATGACCGAAGGTGCCTTCGGCCTCGATCTCCTCAAGCCCTATGCGCTGTTCGGGATGGACGGCATGGACCACCTGTCCCACGCGTTGTTCTGGACGATGCTGGTCAACGTCGGCGCCTATGTCGGTTTCTCGCTGATAACCAGGGCGAGCGCCATCGAGCGGGTGCAGGCATCGCTGTTCGTCGACGTGTTCCGGCTGGCGCCTGGTGGCGGGTCGCGGTTCTGGCGAGGCACGGCGAGCGTTTCCGAACTGCTCGACCTTGCGCGGCGTTTCGTCGGGCGCGACGCGGCGGATGCCCAGTTCGCCGCCTATGCCAGGGAGAACGGCATCAACCTCAGCAAGATCCGCGAGGCAGATCCCGATTTCGTCAATTTCACCGAGCAACTGCTTGCCGGCGCCATCGGCGCGGCCTCGGCGCAGGTCATGGTCGCGAGAGTCACCACCGGCGAGATGCTGGGAATCGACGAGGTCATGCGCATCCTCGACGAGACGTCGCAGGTGATCGAGTATTCGCACCGTCTCGAACAGAAGTCGCGCGAACTCGAGGCGGCTTCTGCGGAACTGCGGGCGGCCAATGTGCAGCTTCGCGACCTCGACGAGATGAAGGACGATTTCCTCGGCACCGTCAGCCATGAGCTCCGGACGCCGATGACGTCGATCCGCGCCTTTGCCCAGATTCTCGCCGACACGCCTGAACTGGCGGTCGATCGGCGCCGCGAGTTCCTCGATATCATCGTCAAGGAGAGCGAGCGACTGACCCGGCTGATCAACCAGATTCTCGATCTCGAGAAGCTCGATTCCGGGCGCAATGCATGGAATATGGACGATGTCGACCCGGCGCGGGTGATCCGCGACTCGATCGCGGCGACACAGGGGCTGTTGAGCGAACGCGAAGTCGAATTGTTGCTCGATCTGCCGTCCGCTCTGCCGGCGGTCCACGCCGATCGCGACAGGTTGCATCAGATCATGGTCAACCTGTTGTCCAATGCCTTCGACTTTTGCGACCGCGATCACGGATCGGTAAGGATCGGCGCGGTCGTCGAAGCGCCCTATCTGCGGATCAGCGTCTCCGATAACGGCGCCGGCGTGCCGGAGACGGCGCGCGACGCCATTTTCGACAAGTTCCAGCAGTCCGGCGCCAGGCCTTCGGGCGGCGCGCTCAGGACCGGGCTCGGTCTCGCCATCTGCCGTCGCATCGTCGAGCAGTTCGGCGGGCGCATCTGGATCGAGGACACGGGCCGGCCAGGGGCCTGCTTCAGTTTCACCGTGCCGCTCGCAGCTGCGCAGACGCGGGCTGCCACCGGCGACTAGCCGGCGCGGCCGATCAGCGAGTCGAAGGCCCGCTCGGCGCAGTCGTCGCGCGGGCAGATGCGGCAGTTGACGCCGACCGGGTTGATTGGCAGATCCATGCGTCCGGCGAAGGCGACGACCTCCGAAGCCCGGGCCGCGGCGCAGCCGAGGCTGAAGGCGACGCGCGATCCGGCATGTCCACCGAGCCGGCCGCCATCCCGCGCGAGGCACATGAATACGCCGCCGTCCGGCATTTCGGCGCGGTCGATCAACGCTTCGGCGCTGTCGGCCCGCACACGGTGGACTTGCCAGCGGGGACAAGAACTGCCGAACCTCGGCAGCGCCATGCCGGAACCGGTCAGGCGTTCGCGTACGTTGCCCGCGGTATCGAAGACGACCAGATGGAACGGCACGCCGCGCGCGCCCGGCCGGTGCAGCGTGGCGAGCCGTCTGGCGATGTCGAGTGGCGTGGCGTGATAACGCTGGGCGAGCCGGTCGATGTCGTATCCGAACGCGACGGCGTCATCGAGAAAGCGCTGGTACGGCATCAACAGGGCGCGGGAAAAATACGTCTTGAGCGCGCGTTCCAGCAGCGGACGCTGAACCGCCGGTACGGTGACTTCATCGATCAGGCCGGCGATAACCTGACGGCAGATGGCGCCGCCGAGTTCGCCTGCCAGGATGGCGGCGATTTCGACCGTTGCTGCGTTGCCATTGATGCGGAGTGCTTCGGCGGCGATTGCGTGTTCGCCCTCATCGACGAACCGGACGGTGACACCGAGTGCCTCAAGCATCCGGGCGAGATGCCCGGGTAACTCGAAGGCAGCGCCGGACCAACCGTCAAGCAGGGGCTCGGCGACGGATTCCAATTCGGCGAAGTGATTGTCGTGGCGTTCCATGAAACGTGAAATTTCCTCGACCGGCTGGCGCCGGCCGGTGGTGGCGCGCAGCCGGTTCTGTTCCGCTACGTCCGATGCGGCCTCGACGACGGAAACCAACCGGTCGCTCTCGTCGATCAGGATGGAGAGGAACTGCTGACGCTGGCGCTGGTCCAGGTTCTCGTGTTCGCGGAGAATCTCCGAGAACGAGCGGATCGAGGTCAGCACGGTCCGCACTTCCATGGCGGCGCCGGGCAGGACGGCTTGTTCGGCGATGCGGTCGCCCAGCGTGTTGACGTTGTTCATGGCCTCGCGGTAGGCGGCATACATTTCGTTCACCGCCTGCACCAGGTTGGGCGCGCCAACGGCGGCCTCGCTGATTTCGCTGTCGGGAACGTCGATGGTGGCGAGCATTGGGTCGGCCAGCACTTCGCGCAGATTGGCGGCGAGACGGCTTTCGTCGCCTTCCGACCAATCGCGAAGGTCGATATCGAAAAGTTGTCCGACCTTGAACAGCAGGTTGACTGTCAGGGGCCGCTGGTTGTGCTCGATGAGATTGAGATAGCTCGCGGAAATGCCGAGACGCCCGGCTGCTTCGACCTGGCTCAGGCCGCGCGCCTGGCGCAGATTGCGCACCTTGAGACCCAAATGAGCCGGACGCGCCATTTACAAATTTACCTATTTACATACAAACTGTTGAAAATTTTACATTGAAAATGACAGAAAAACAACAAGTTATTTACACGAAAACGGCTTTGGGAAAATTTGACACTTGAGTTTTATCTGTTGCCGTGGCGCTTCGGCGCCGCATCGGGGGGAACGGAGGATTCCAAAAAAAGAGGAGACCGCTTAGCGAACGGGATCCCAAAGAAACATGTTCACTTAGGTCCGGCAGGGTGCCTTCGCAGCGCTTAACGCCATCGGCGCCGCGACCGGTCGAACCGAATGGACATGTCTTTCGCGAAAGTTCTGCCACAAACCTTCGCGAAAACGTCAAATCGGCGGTGGCTTGAACCCGTTCGGAGATCGAAACGGGAGTCCATCCGCCGGAAGTGACCGCTACGTAGCGTTGGATCGATTTTGCCGGTACCTTTGATGGTCCCCAACCGGGAAAATCGATCCACGCTAACTTTTTCTGCAAAGCCGTGTTGTTCGGAGGCGTGCCGGGTTATTCCGGCGGCGTCGCGTGGTAACTGCCGTCGAGTCCGAGGTATTCCTTGCCGCCGTTGCGATAGAAGGTTTCGGCGCCGCTCTTGCGCAGGACTTCCAGCATCGCCGGCGGGTGGTGGCCGCCCGCTTCGATCTTCGCGATCACCCGGCCGGGCCCCACGGTATCGAGCATCTCGAACGGCCCCTTGCCCCAGGCGTAACCCCAGCGCATGGCACGGTCGATATTGACGATATCGTCGGCGATCTGCGGCACCAAGCCGGCCGCATAGAGCAGCGTGCCGCCCATGACGTTCCATGCAAGATGCCCGTTTGCGTCGTCCTCGAACATCGCTTCCGGCCCGGCATGTTTGGCATCGGGCATGGCCGGCCGTTGGTCGCGCCAGGCACCCGTACCCATGTCAAAGACCTCGGTCTTGCGCGAGCCGTCGTCGAGCTTCTGCATGCGGTAGAAGCCGCCGCCGGCCTTGCGGCCGATCTGGCCGCGTTCGAGCATGGCGTGCTCGGCGGCGGGGAGTGCCGTGAAGTCGGCGCCGAGATCGCCGGCCGGCAGGTTGATCGCCAGATTCTTGCCGACCAGGTCCATGACGTCGAGGCCGATCAGGTCGATCAGCCCGTAAAGCCCCGTCGGCGGCAGGCCGATCGGGGCGGAGAGCTGGGCGTCGATCTCTTCCATGGTGAGACCGGCGTCCAAGGCCTCGTGCGCCATGTAGAGGCCACGCAGCATCCAATAGCAGCCGATGCGGTTGCCGATGAAGTTGACGGTATCCTTGGCGTTGACCACGCCCTTGCCGAGCACGTCGCGGCAGAAGCCGCCGAGTGCCTGAATGACGTCCGGCGTGGTGTCGGCGCCGGGGACCAGTTCCAATAGCCGCATCACCTTGACCGGGTTGAAGAAGTGGGTGACGGCGATGTCGCGCCTGAGCCGCGCCGGCATGTCCTCGGTGATGTCGCGGAGCGGAATGCCCGACGTATTGGTGGATACAACCGACCCTTCGCGGCGCAACGGTTCGAGCCGTTCGAACAGCTTGCGTTTGGTCGCAAGGTCCTCGACCACGGCCTCGCAGATCCAGTCGTAGTCCTTGATCTTCTCGAGGTCGGCGTCGATCGAACCGATGGTCACGTTGGCAGCCTTCTCTGGCGTGTCGATCGCCGGCGGGCGGCCCGAGGTCATGCGCTGGAGCGCCTTTTCCGCCGCTTCCACGCTGACGTCCAGGAGCAGCACCTTCTTGTCGCGTTCGGCGCAGAGCCCGGCGATACCGCCGCCCATGGTGCCGCCGCCGATGACGGCCACGGAATTGATCTCGCGTGCCATTGCCAGCATCCTCCACTAATCTCTGACGGTTACGCGTTGATAGCGGGGGGCGGCTCAATGGTCACGCCGAAATTCCTGAAATTCGATACGCTGAGCCTGCATGCCGGCCAGCAGCCGGATCCGGCGACGGGTGCGCGCGCGGTGCCGATCTATCAGACAACCTCCTACGTGTTCGAGGATACCGACCACGCCGCGGCGCTCTACAACCTGGAACGCCCGGGCCACATCTACACGCGGCTCTCCAATCCGACCGTCGCGGTGATGGAGGAGCGCGTCGCCGCGCTCGAGGGCGGCGTCGGCGCCGTGGCAACGGCAAGCGGCATGGCGGCGATCTTCCTCGCCATCGCCACCTTGATGGACAAGGGCGGGCACATCGTTTCCTCGGCGTCGCTTTACGGCGGCACCCACAACCTGATGAGCTACACGCTGCCGCGTTTCGGCATCGCCACCACCTTCGTCAATCCGCGCGACCCGAAAGCCTTCGCCGCCGCCATCACCGAGGATACCCGGCTGGTGTTCGGCGAGACGCTCGGCAATCCCGGCATCGAGGTCATGGATATCGCCGCCGTCGCCGAGGTTGCGCATGCGGCGGGCCTGCCGCTGATGATCGACAGCACTTTCACCACGCCTTACCTGATGCGGCCGTTCGAATTGGGCGCCGACATCGTCATGCACTCGCTGACCAAATACATCGGCGGCCACGGCATCGCCATCGGCGGCATCATCGTCGATTCCGGCAACTTCGACTGGGAGGCATCGGGCAAATTCCCGACGCTGACCGAGCCCTATGCCGGCTATCACGGCCTCGACTTCGCAGACGAGTTCGGCCCACAGGCGTTGATCATGCGCGCCCGCGCCGAGGGGATGAAGGACTTCGGCGCCTGCATGAGCCCGGCCAACGCCTTCTACATCCTGCAGGGCTTGGAGACGCTGCCGCTCAGGATGGAGAAGCACGTCGCCAACGCCCAGAAGGTCGCCGAGTTCCTGCAAGGCGAAGAGGCGGTCGAATGGGTCAACTATCCGGGCCTCAAGTCGCATCCGGACCACGACCTGGCCAAACGCCTGATCCCGAAAGGCCCGGGCGCCATGTTGAGCTTCGGCCTCAAGGGCGGCCGGGCGGCCGGGCGCAAGT
>JAYOXJ010000023.1:4104-20440 GCA_038152725.1 Rhodospirillaceae bacterium | reverse complement strand
GTGCCGGCCGATCAAGCCTGGTCGATGACGACGCTGGCCGCGCTGCTCACCGACCCCGTCTTCCAGATGAAATGAGGATGCCGAGATGAACCTCTCCCGCCGGCAATTCATCGCCGCAACCGCCTGCGCGGCGCCGCTCGCCCTGGCGCCGCGCCTTGGCCAGGCTGCCGATCCGTGGCGACGCACGCTGGTGCAGATCGAACTGAACGGCGGCAACGACGGCCTCAATACGGTCATCCCCTTCGCCGATCCCTTGTACCGGGAGATGCGGCCGAAACTGGCGATCGCGCGCGACAAGACGATCCAACTTGACGAGCGGCTCGGCCTCCATCCGAATCTCGCGCCGCTGGCACCGCTCTGGCGGGACGGCCACATGGCGATCGCGCTCGGGGTCGGCTATCCACAGCCGAACCTCTCGCATTTCCGCTCGATAAACATCTGGGAAACGGCGAGCAACTCGGCGCGGACGTTCGAGGACGGCTGGATCGCAAGGCTCTTCGCCGAAAATAGGCCGTCGCGCGCGCTGCCTGCCGACGGCATCGTGCTCGGTCGCAACCAGCCGGGGCCGCTATCCGGCGAGGCCGCGCGGGTCATCGCGCTCAAGACCCTGAAGGCGCTGAAGCCGCATGGCGCTGAAGCCGCGCCGGCGTCCGCGATGGCGCTGAACCCCGGCCTGGCACACGTGGTCGAGACGCAGACCCAGATGGAACTGACCGAACGACGACTGGTCGAACGCAACCTGCAGTCCTTGAATTTCACCGAGCCCTTCCCCGGGCATGCCTTCGGCCAGCAGATGGAGACCGCGGCGCGCCTGATCGTCGGCGGTAGCGGCGTCCCGGTGATCAAGTGTTCGCTCAGCGGCTTCGACACCCACAGCAACCAGCCCGGTCGTCATGCCAAGCTGCTCGGCGAACTCGCCGAAGGCATCGCCGCCTTCGCCCAAGCGATCAAAGCCGCCGGTGCCTGGAACCGGGTGCTGGTCATGACCTACGCCGAATTCGGCCGCCGCCCGCGCGAGAACGCCAGCGGCGGAACCGACCACGGCACCGCGGCGCCGCATTTCCTGATCGGCGGCAGGGTGCGTGGCGGCTTCCATGGCGAGCAACCGCCGCTCGACCGTCTGGCCGGCAAGAACCTCGCCCACCGCATCGATTTCCATGAAATCTATGCCGCCGTTGCCCGGAACTGGTGGGGCCTCAAGGGCGACTTCCTGAACGCGCGGCCACTGCCGGTCCTGATCTGATCGTGCGTCACAACGGCGCCAATAAATGAAATTGGTTGTCGGTACATGTCGTCATCTGCGATGGATGGGTGGCCCGGGGCAAGGCCCCCGCTCAAACTCAGCATGGAGACGACGATGTTCATCGACCACAGAACCTATACCCTCAAGAACGGAAACATTCAGCCATTCCTGAAACTCTACGAGGCCGAGGGCATGGAGGTGCAGGTCCGCATCCTGGGCAAGATGGTCGGTTACTATTTCAGCGATATCGGGCCGCTCAATCAGGTCGTCCACATGTGGGGCTACGACAGCATGGACGACCGCTGGGAGCGGCGGAAAGCGCTGCAGGCGTCGCCGGAGTGGCAGGCCTATGCGGTCAAGATGCGCCCGCTGGTCGATCATATCGAAAACAAGATCCTGATCCCCGCACCGTTCTTCAAGGTCCCGTGAGCGAACCCGTGGTGCGGCGCGGCCTGTTGTAAACCGCCGGCCGGGGGCATATCGTAAATTCCGTCGGACATCATCGGAGAGGACAAGGCATGCGTATCGTGACGGTCGCGGCAGCCCAGATGGGCGCCATCCAGAGGGCCGAGGGCCGCCAGCAGGTTGTCGCCCGGATGATGGCGATGATGGACGACGCCCATGCCGCCGGCGCCAACTTCATCGTATATCCGGAATTGACGCTGACCACCTTCTTTCCACGCTTCTACATGGAAGACCAGACGGAAGTGGACACCTGGTTCGAGGCCCAGATGCCGAATCCCGCCGTGCAGCCGTTGTTCGACAAGGCCAAGGGCTACGGCATGGCGATGACCTTCGGCTACGCCGAACTGACCCCCGACGGCCACCACTTCAACACCTCGATCCACGTCGACGGCACTGGCAAGATCGTCGGCAAGTACCGCAAGGTGCACCTGCCCGGCCATTCCGAGTTCGACCCCGAGCGTTCGTTCCAGCACCTGGAGAAGCGCTACTTCGAGCCCGGCGATCTCGGCTTCTCGGTCTACCGCACCATGGGCGGCATCTTCGGCATGTGCATCTGCAACGACCGGCGCTGGCCGGAGACCTACCGCTGCATGGGGCTGCAGGGCGTCGAGATGATCACGCTCGGCTACAACACACCGTCGACCAACTCGCAGCGGAGCGAGGAAGGCCCGGAGAAGCGCCAATTCCACTCCAACCTGGTGATGCAGTCTGGCGCCTACCAGAACTCGACCTGGGTGATCGGCGTCGCCAAGGGCGGCGTCGAGGACGGCCATCCGATGTTCGGCGGCTCGGTCATCGTCAACCCGGAAGGCGAGGTCGTCGCCCAGGCCAAGACCGAGGACGACGAACTCTTGATCCATGCCTGCGATCTCGACGACACGGTGTTCGGCAAGAAGACCATGTTCGATTTCGCCCGCCACCGCCGGGTCGAGCATTACGGCCGCATCACCGGCCAGGTCGGCGTGACACTGCCCCCGGAAGCCTGAAGCAAGCCCTCAGCGCGCGAGCTGCACGGCGCCGATGGCCATGGCGGCGGCCGCCTGGGTCGGGTCGATCACCGGGACGCCGAGCGCGTCTTCCAGCCGAAGCCGATGCTTGGCCATGCCGGTGCAGCCCAGGATCAGCACGTCGGCGCCGTCTTGGTCGCGGAGCGTCTTCCCCACATCGACGATGCGCCCGAAGGCTTCCGGGTTGGTCTCGCATTCGGCCACCGTCATGCCGATCGGCCGGTCGCCGGCGCAGTGCGTTTGCAGCATGCGTTCGCGCAGATGGCGCATGTGACGGGTCACCGAATTGGCCAGGATCGAGATCACGCCGAAGGCGGAGCCCCGCGTCAGCGCCGTCAGCACCGCGCATTCGGCGATGCCGAACACCGGCCGCGAGGTCACTTCGCGGCAGAGCGCCAGGCCGGGGTCGGAATAGCAGCCGATGACGAAGGCGGCGGCCTCGTTATCGGACTTGACCCACTCGGCGAGCAAAGGCTCGACCATGCTGACATGCGCCTGGCTCTCGATGCCCGGCGGGCCGGCGTCGAGCGTGACGCAGTCGAGCTTGGGGCCACCCGGCATACGCAGTTGCTCGAGCGCTTCCGACATGCCCTCGGTGACGGCGGTGTTGGAATTCGGATTGATGATGCGGACGGTGGCGGTCATGGCTGGTCCCTGCGGTCTCCGCTTCAAAGAATCTTGGCGCCGAAGTTGCGCGCCGGGTCCATTTCGGGCGCCAGGCGGCCCTTCGGACGGATGAAGTCGTAGCCGGGCTGGCGTTCCAGGAAATTGCCGGAGCCGGGTTCGACGCCGAGTTCGCCGCCCCGGACGGCGATGCGCCCGCGGCTGATCACGGTCACCGGCCAGCCCTTGAGCCTCATGCCCTCGTAGGGCGTGTAGCCGACGTTGTCGTGCAGCATGTCGTAGGTGACGGTGCGCTCGACGTCCGGGTCCCAGATCGCGATGTCGGCGTCCGAGCCGACCGCGATGGTGCCTTTCCTCGGGTGCAGGCCGTAGATCTTGGCGGCGTTGGTCGAGGTCAGCGCGACGAATTCGTTCAAGCCGATGCGGCCCTTGCCGACACCTTCCGAGAACAAGAGCGGCATGCGCAGCTCGATCCCCGGCACGCCGTTGGCGAGCTTCTTGAAGGGTGCGTTGGGGCCGGCGTGCAGCTTGCCGGTCTCGTCGAAGCGGTAGGGCGCGTGGTCGGACGAGAACAGCTGGAAGGTGCCGTTGGTGAGCCCGCGCCACATCGCTTCCTGATCGTGCGCGTCGCGCGGCGGCGGCGAACAGCAGAACTTGGCCCCCTCCATGCCGTCGAGATCGATGTCATCGGCGGACAGGAACAGATACTGCGGGCAGGTCTCGGCGAAGACCTTGAGGCCGTCGTCCTGGGCGCGGCGGATGGTTTGCGCCGCTTCTTCCGTCGAGACGTGGACGATGAGGACCGGCGTGTCGACCAGCCGCGCCAACTGGATGGCGCGGTTCGAGGCCTCGGCCTCGGCGATGCGGGCATGGCTGACGGCGTGATATTTGGGTGCCACGTAGCCGGCATTCATCAGCCGGTCCGAGAGCCAGCGGATCATGTCGTCGTTCTCGGCATGGACCATGGCGATGGCGCCCTTGTCGCGGGCGACGGCGAAGACGTTGAGCACGTCCTCGTCGGCGAGCTTCATCATCGGGTAGGTCAGGAAGATCTTGAAGGACGTGTAGCCGTCCTCGATCAGCGCCGGCAGTTCCTGGCCGACCACCTGTTCGGTGGCGTCGGAGACGATCAGGTGGAAGGCGTAGTCGATCACCGCCTTCGGCCCGGCACGGCCGTGGTAGGTCTTGACCACGTCGCGCAGGCTCTGGCCCTTGTGCTGGCAGGCGAACGGCACGATCGTGGTATTGCCGCCGAACACCGCCGAGATCGAGCCGCTTTCGTAGTCGTCGGCGGCCATCAGGCCCATGCTAGATTCCTGGGCGATATGGCAATGCGCCTCGACGCCGCCCGGCAGGACGAGCTTGCCCGCCGCATCGATGGTCTCGGCCGCGCCCGTGAGCGAGCCGGCAATGGCGGCGATGCGCCCCGCCTTGATGCCAACATCGGCCTTGTAGGTGTCGGACGCGGTGACGACGGTGCCGCCCGAGATGACGAGGTCGAAATCAGCCATGGGTCGAATACTTCCGCTTATCCATCCAGCTCCCGAAAAATCTAGAGCAAGCCATGTCGCCTAACAATGGCGTTGCGGCCCGGCCCAGTTGCGATAGGCTCAAGCCATGGCCAACATCTTCGATGCCAGCCTGTTCCGGCCGCCCGGCACCTTCATGGGTGTCGACTACGGCCACGACTTGGCCGGGCGCGGCGCCGCCGTGCTCGGCATCCCCTACGACAACGGCGCGCACCCGAGCCGCGTCGGCGCCCGAGAAGGCCCCCGCGCCATCCGCGACGCATCGCGGCTGATCCGCCGGTTCCGCCCGCCCGACGCCGATTTCGACCCGGTCGAACGGCTCCGCGTCATCGACTGCGGCGACGTGCAAGTGACGCCGAGCGTCTTGGACGAGGCCGAGGCCGCCATCGAGCGCGCCGTGGCGCTGATCGCCAATACTGGCTGCGTGCCGGTCACCATGGGCGGCGACGGCTCCGTCACCCTCGGCCAGCTTCGCGCGGTCTCGAAGCTCTACCCCAAGCTCGCCGTGCTGCATGTGGACTCGCACACCGACGCCAATCCCGGCGAGGGCCGCGTCAAGGCGACCGGCAACACCTTCGTCCGCGCCGCCGACGAGAAGCTGATCGACGTGCCGGCATCGGTCCACGTCGGCATGCGCGGCACCTTTTTCGGCGCCGGCTACTTCGAGAAGACGCGGGGCATCGGCTACGGCCTGATCCGCTACGACGAGATGCGCAGCCAGGGCGTCGAGGCGATCGCCAACGCGCTCAAGGAGCGGCTCGCGGGATATAAAGTCTATCTCTGCTGGGACATGGATTTCTTCGATCCCTCCTGTGCGCCCGGCGTCTGCGCGCCGATCCCGGGCGGCCCGGGTGCCGAGGAAGGGCTCCGGTTCCTGCGCGCGCTCGAAGGCCTCGACATCGTCGCCTGCGACATCAACACCGTGAGCCCGCCGCACGACGTGCAGAACATCACAGCCCAACTGGCCGCCCAGGTGATGTACGACTGCCTGGTACTGCTGTGCCGCCGCCCCGTTCAGGAATTGAGTTAACAAGGAGATCACATCATGGATGCATCCTCTGCCGGTTCCGACGGCCTGACCGTCGATCCCCGCCGCGAGTTCCACACGCTGTTCGACGCGCCTCTGGTGCTCGATCTCGATAGTCTCGCCAAGATCGGCGCCCACGTCGGCATCCTCGGCCTGCCCTACGGCGCGCCCTACTCCAAGGAAGACGTCACCAACGACCAGTCGAACGCGCCGACCGCCATCCGCCGCGCCTGGCAGCGCGCGCTTAGGGGCCTGGAGCGCTGGGACTTCGACCTGGGCGGGCCGCTCTTGGACGGCAAGGACATCAAGGTGGTCGACTGCGGCGACGTGCCCGGCGACGCCTACGCGCCGATGAAGCATTACGAACTGGCGGAAGCGGCGGCGCGCAAGATCGTCGAGGCCGGCTGCATGCTGATCTCGCTCGGCGGCGACCACGGCGTGCCGATCCCGGTGTTCCGCGCGCTGTCGTCGGCCAAGGACCTCAAGGGCCCGATCACGCTGGTGCATGTGGACGCGCATTTGGATTGGCGCCACGACGTCAACGGCGTCACCGAGGGGCTGTCGAGCCCGATCCGCCGGGCCTCCGAGATGGATCATATCGGCGAGATCTTCCAGATCGGCTTGCGCTCGGCCGGCAGCGCCCGGCCGGAAGAGGTCGAGGCGGCTTTGGCTTACGGCTCCAACCTGATTACCGACGTGGAGTTGCAGGACATCGGCATGAAGGCTGTCTTGGAGCGCATTCCCGCCGGCGGCACCTATTACCTCACCGTCGATGCCGACGGCATGGACCCGACCATCGCGCCGGCGGTGGCCGGCCCGGCGCCGGGCGGCGTCACCTATCCGCAGATGCGCACGCTGATCCACGGCCTCGTCGACAAGGGCCGCGTGCTCGGCATGGACATCGTCGAGATCACGCCGAAGCGCGACTTGAACGCCATCACCTGCGTCACCGCGTGCCGGCTGATCTGCAACCTGATCGGCAAGGGCGTGCGCGCCGGCTATTTCGACTGAAGCCCACTGGCACGCGCGGCGAAAAGAACGCGAAAAAAAATTGGCATAACGAACCCAATTTTTTCCAATGATTTCAACGGTCGGCCATTTTTCGGACCGTCCGACGAAGCCAATCGGGGTGGACCCCGCCGCGATCATTCGCCGCCGGCTTTGGCCGCCGCTCGCCGGCGCCGATTCTGGCGGCGTTCGAGCAGTTGCGATGCGGTGTCGAAGGCGCGCGCCAGCCGCGCCTCGTAGCGGCCGAGTAGGTCCAAGGTATCGGCCTCGTCCAGCGCCATGCGGAAGGTATCGACCAGCGGCCCGCCGTCGACTTTCGGCAATCCTGGCGGCCCGCCGTCCCAGGTCGGGCTCAAGAGCCCGGCCTCGATGGCCGCCGCCCGCCCAAGCCGCCAGGAGATGTCGGCGAGGCGATGGACCAGCATGGTCTCGTAGCGGCCGTGCGGGCGCAGATCGGCCAAGAGGTCGGCGGCCATGGCATCGAATTCGGCGCGGTCCTCGCCGGGCAGCACCACGTCGCGGGCGAAGAGGCCGTGGCCGACCTTGTCCGACCAGCACATCTACCTGCCGCAGCTTCGCGACAATCTCTTCCGGCTTATGTCGTTTCGTTGCCATCTTCGATCCTCCGTTCCATAGCATAGACGGTGGACCAATTCTGTGGGGGAGGATCAATCGCCGTCGCCGATATCTTCCAGGCCCTTTCCCAGGAACGGCCCTACCGAGGACGCCTGACTTTCGAACAGATCGATCAAATCATGCAGCCCATGGTCGACGCCGGAAAACTCGATGCCGCCGTGTACGGAAAGCTGCGCGAACAATCGGCCGATTACTACACTCTGGCAACGCGGCGGGCGATGAAGATTTTCGACGATTTCGTCGATGCCCATGTCAGATGGCGCGACGATCTGAAGCGGTTAAAGGAATCCGGCGAACTCGAGCCGACAGCACTGGGCGACCACCATTCCTGCATGCTCGGCCAATGGCTTGATAACGTCGGCGGCCGCGAATTTGCCAGTCTTCCGGAACTTCAAGAAGCCAAGGCCACACACCGGGCATTCCACGACGCGGTGAAACAATCAATGCTTGAAGGCAATGTCGCCGGCAGTGCCGAAGAGTTCGAGGATTTGGTCAAGGCGTTGCGCGCCTTGGCCGACATCATTCCTGTCATTGACCAGGGTGAAGAATGCGCGCCGACATTCGCGGCAGCCCGCCAGCATCTTCTGAACAAGCACCCGAAGCTGGCACAGTGCGCCATTTCGGGCATGCCGTGCGATCGCTGCACGAGACAATTCGTTTGCGCCGAATTGTCCGATTGCCGGTCGCAAATTCACTCGATGTTGCCAATAGCCCAGTTGGCGCATTGACGGCGGCGCAATGTCGAATCCGGCCGGCCTGTCCTAACGTAATTCCAGCGTCTCTAACGAACATGCCTCGGCGACCAGCGCGGCGGTGAGCGCGGTTGCGTTGCGGAAGTCCTGTTCCCGGATGCGCGCGCGGGTGTCGTCCGGCGTCAGCACGTATTTGATGTCGCTGTCGCGCTCGTCGAAGCCGGCGACCAGGCGCGTCGCCGGAATGCCGTGGCGGGCGAAGTTGTAGTGGTCGGAATTGGCCATCAAGGGCCGGTGCGCGCCCAAGCTGAAACCGTGGCCGGCGGCGGTGGCCTGCAGCCAGCTTTCCATCTTGGCAAAATTGCTGGTCAGAGCGGTCAGGTTCGGGCTGCCGGCGATGGTATCCAAGTTGACGTCGATCTTGATGGTGTCGCGCTCGGCCTCGGATAGGCCGTCGACGTAGGCCGCCGATCCGGCCAAGGCCCATTCCTCGATGGTGAAGAAGCCGACGCGGAGCCCGCGCGCCATCTTATGCATATGCGGCGCCATGACTTCCGCGACGGCCAGCGCGGCGGCCAGGCCGGTGGCGTTGTCCATGGCGCTTTCGGCCAAATGATGGCCGTCGATGTGGGCCGACAGCACCACCCACTCCGGCGTCTTTCCCGGGAGGTCGAGGATCAGGTTTTCGGTCGTGGTTTTCGTTTCGGTGGCGTCGATGGTGAGGCGGAGCTTGGCCGGACCATTTTGGGTGAGCGCGGCCGCCGTCTCGGCGCTGATGCCGGCGGCCGGGATGCCGCGTTCGGGCGTGGCACCCGACGACCCCGTCACCGGCCCGGCGCCCGGCACATGGCAGGCGATCAGGAAACCGGCGGCGCCACGCTCCAGCGCCCATTGGTATTTGCGCCGGCGGTGGATGGTCACCGGCGAGAACATGTATTCGTGGCGCACCATGACGATCTTGCCCGGGATGTCGGCGGCATGGGCGTCGAAGTCTGCCTCGGTGCCGCGGCCGAGATCGAGCAGTTCGGCGGTGAGCCCGGCCGCGCCGGTCTTGGGCGAGCGCACCAGGGAGACGCAGTCGAAGGATTGGGCGGCACCGTCCAGGCGCTCCAGCTTTGCCGGCCCGCGGGTCCAGCCGAGATAGTCGACCTCGTGCGCGAAGGGTTGGCGCCGGCCGATCTCGGCCAGGCGGCGTTTCAGGTAGTTGCGTGCCGCCGCCTCGCTCTCGGTGCCGGCGAAGCGCCCGCCGGTATCGCAGATGGCGTCGAAATCCGGGAGCAGGCTGTTGGAGCCGCGCGCGGCGGCGACGATCTCGGCGCTCATCCGCCTTCTCCGCAGCGGAACAGTTTGCGCTCCAATTGGGTCAGGCGCACCGGGCCATCGGCACTGACCCAGACGGTCTCGGAGAACGCCACGCCGGCGGCGGCGGAAGTGTACATGTGGAACACCATGCCGGGCTCCAGCGTCCAGTCGGCCTCGGGCGTGAACAGACGCGTGAAGTCGGACGTGCGCGGCGCCTGCTCGAAATAGTAACCGAGCGTATAGCCGGTGTTGTTGACGTAGTCGGGCCGGAGCCCCGCCTTCACCGCCCCTTCGCGGAGGATCGCGTCGACGGCGCGGGCCTTCGCGCCCGGCACCATGGCGGCGATCTGCTGGTCCTGGATCTCGATCAGCTTGGCGGCGGCGGCGGCGAGTTCCGCCGTCGGCTCGCCCATGACGGCGGGGCGCATCAGCCGAGCGCAATAGCCCTGCACCTTGGGCACCAGTTCGACGTGCAGGATGTCGCCGGGCCCCAGCGGATCGGTCGTCGGCTTGCCGTGCATGAAATTCCAGCCGCGCCCCACCGTGATCGGGCCGGTGCGCGCCACGTCGGCGCCCAAGTCCATGAACGCGTTGGCGGCCGCCGCCTGGGCGGTGCGCGAGGACGCACCCGGTATCGTCGCGGCGATGCAGCGGCGCATGGCTTCGTCGGCGATGAGGGCGGCTTTCTTGAGCACCTCGATCTCGCGCGGGGATTTGTTCAGCCGCAGCGCGCGCATGACGTCGCTCAGATCGACGAAGCGCGCCCCCGGCAGCAACGCCTGCAGGCGCTGGAACCGCTTGGCGGTCATGCAGTAGGAGTTCATGTCGAGGCCGACGGCATGCGCGCCTTCGGCCTTGAGCACTTCCGCCGTTACCGCGACGGAATCCTCGATATCGGCGAGGGCGCGGCGCTTCGAGAACCAGGCGGTGTCGACGAAGGGTTGCTCGTCCAACTTGCGGACCACCATGGTAGGCGTGCCGGCCTTGGGGATGACGACGCAGCGGTAGAGGTTTTCCGAGATGGTGAAGCCGGTGAAGTAGTGCAGCATCTCGCATTCGTCGGCGATGACGGCATCGATGCCGCGCTCGGCCATCACGGCGCGGAGCCGGCTCAAACGTTCGGCGTATTCGTCTTCGGGGAACAGAGCGGCCATCACGCCACCTCGCAGATATCGAGAATGGTCATCATGTAGACGCGGATCATGTCGAGATAGTCGGGGATGTCGACCTTTTCGTCGGGCATGGTGTTGTAGCGCCCGCCCGGACCGCAGACGATGCCCTCCATGCCGAGCCTGTGCTGCAGATGCGCCGCGTCGGTGCCGTAATAGCAATAGGGCGGCACCGGCCCCAAGCGCTGGTCTTCGCCGCGCACGTCGCGGTAGGCGCCGCTGATCGCCTTGACCAGCCGGGCGTCCCTGGCGACCTCGAACGGCAGCATGGAAGGCCGCTCGCCGGCGTGGGCGCGGTAGGCCTTGGTCTTGAGGCCGGGCATTTCCGCCTCCATCTCGTGCAGCATCGCCTCGATGTCCTTCAGCGTGCTTTCGATCGATTGGCTCGGGCCGTAGCGGACGGTGCCGGAAAGGCGCGCGAAGTCGGCCACCTGCGGCGGGCGCCAGTCGTGGAAGTCGGGCGTCAGCGAACCCCGCATGACGCCGATGTTGGCGCGGTTGACGGCGGCATGGTCGGCGTTGGCGGCGCCAGAGAACGTCATGGCATTGAAGCGCGGGATGAAGGCGGCGGCGGCGGCGATGGCGTCGACCGCCTCCTCGCGTTTCGACATGTGGCGCGTGATGCCGGTGAACTCGACGACCACGTTGTAGCTGCCGGCGTGCAGCGTCAGCCCGTTCAAATCGGTCGGCTCCATGTTGACAAAGTAGTCGGCCTTGACCCCCTGTTCGATCGCCTTGACCGTGCCGACGCCGCCCTGCAATTCGCCGACGACGAATTCGAGGATGACGTCGCCCTTCAGCGTCACGCCGGCGTCGATCAACGTCTTCAGCGCCATGAACGCGGCGGCGTCGCCGGACTTCATGTTGGAAACGCCGATGCCGTAGATGAAGTCGTCGTCGTAGAGGCCGCCCCAGGGGTCGATGGTCCAGTCGTTGGTGGCCGGGTTGGTGTCCATGTGGCCGTTGAACAAGAGGCTCTTGCCGCCGCCGGCACCCTTTTTCGTGCCGATGGCGTTGTAGCGCTCGTCCTCGACGTGCTGGAGCTGGCCCGCGATGCCGGCGGCCTGCATGCTGTCCACCATGAAGCGCGCCAGCTCGGTCTCGCCGGGGGTGCCGCTGTAGCTCTTGAACCGAATCATGGCGGCGAGGAATTCGAGCGCCTCCTTGGCGTCGACACGCTGGGTCAGGCTTTTCGCATCCATTTACGTATCCGTCCTTGTCCGTCAGCCCGTCGCGATGGCGCGGGCGGTGTTCAGCAACTTGTCGATGGCGCCCGAGGCGTCGGCCCGGCGTCCCTGCCAGTGCGCACGGTGCCCGTTGAGCTTGTTGGCGAGGCCCTCGGCATGGGCGCGCGTCTCGACGGGGTTGACGCTGCCGATGCTGGCGCGGCTCGAAAGAAAGGCGCGCGCGTCGAGGCATTCTCGGAGTTCGTCGGTGCTCATGTCGAGTTCGATGGCGGCCATCTCGCGTCCGGCCTGAGCGAGGTCCTCGGCGCGCACGTCGGCGGGCGTGCGACCGGCGTTGATGCTGTCGCGCACGAAGCGCCCGACGATATGATGCGCCGAGCGGAACGGCAGGTCGTAACGGCGCACCAGTTCGTCGGCGAGGTGGCTGGTGGTGCTCCAGAACGCACCGGCGGCTTCCGCCATGCGGTCTTCGTGCAGGATCAGGGTGCGGATGGTCTCGATGCTCAAGTCGAGCGACTGCAGCGCGGCGTCGCCCATCATCGACATCATGTCGTCGGCGAAGGCGAAGTTGAGGTCGGTCGAGACGACTGCGTGCTGGCTCGCCATGACGCCCGGGAACCAGCCGACCGCCTGGCCGGCGAGCGCCTTGATGCGCTCCAGCGAGTGCGGGTTCTTCTTCTGCGGCATGATGCTCGACGTGCCGGCGAGGCCGTCGGCGACCTCGACGTAGCCGAACTCCCACGAATGCCAGACGAAGAGATCGTTGGCCAGGCGGCCCATGTTGGCCATCGCCAGCGAGAGCGTCGCCACCACCTCCTCGATGATGTCGCGGGCGAAGCCGCCGGCGTCGGAGGAATTGGTAACGATGCCGTCGTGGCCGAGCAGTTCGGCCGTGCGCCGGCGGTCGATCGGCCAAGAGGTCCCGGCCATGGCGGCGCCGCCGAGCGAGGACAGGTTGGTGCGCGCATAAGTGTCGGCGAGGCGTTCCAGGTCGCGCTCGAAGGCGGCGCCGTAGCGCATCAGGTGATGGCCGAAGGTGGCGGGCTGGGCGTGCTGCAGGTGGGTGTAGCCGGGCATCAGCGTATCGGCGTGCCGCGCCGCCTGCTCGAGCACGGCGCCCTCCAGTTCGACCAAGCGTGCGGCGACATCCAGCAGCAGGTCGCGGAGATAGAGCCGTTCCGCCGCGGCACTCTGGTCGTTGCGGCTGCGACCGGTCTGCAGGCGCCCAGCGATGTCGTCGCCCATGCGCTGCGCGAGGTAGTACTCCGTCTGCACCAGGAACGAGCCCGACTGCGGCAGCCACGGAAAGCTCTGCTTGCCGTTGTCGTAGATGTCGATCAGGCCGGCCAGGAGCTTGGCGCCGCGCTCTGGCGTGAGGACACCGGTCTCGGTCAGCATCACCGCGTGGGCGAGATCGACCAGGGTGTATTCGCGAAAGCGCCTGACAAGGCGCGGGATGTGCGGCACCTCCTCGCAGGCGACCAGTACGTCGGTGCGTTTGCCGAGCCTGGCTTCCTCCAGGAATACGTCGTCCTTGCTGCTCATGGCGTCAATTCCCCCGTCAGCCCTTTGCCTTGCGGCCTTCGATCAGGCCAACCATCAGATAGACGATGACGTAGACGATCAAGCGGTAGATCACCGCCGAGCCGGGCGGGATGCAGATGAACGAGAAGCCGTCGAGACCGCGCCGGCCGATCTCGTGGGCGATGCGGATGACTTCGTAGTCGGTCATGCCGATGGGTTCGGCCAAGTCGCCCAGGATGTCGCCCTGGGCCGGACCGGCGCCGCCGATCACGTCCATGTCGAAATGCACGTAGACCGCATCGGTACCGTCGTAGGCGTGGCGGAGTTCCTTGCAGAGACCTTCGATGCCGAGTTCGGTACGCACCTTCCACATCGGGATGAAGTGGACGCCGCGGTCGAGATAGAAGCGGACCTGCTCGGCGCGCTCCAGCATGCCACGCTCGCCGATCTCGACCAGATTGGGGATCGAAAAGTTCTGGTGGAACTCGTAGGTCTTGGCCTTCCAGTTGCCGCTGCCGGCGATGCGCGGGTCGCCGGTCAGGTGATCGATCGGCTTGGAGTCCCAGTGGGTATCGAGGCTGATCATGCCGACCTTGCCATTGGTACGTTCGGCGATCGGTTTGGCAATGGCGTAGGAACCGCAGGGCGAGTTCTGGCCGATGACGACGGGTATGGCGCCGGCATCGAGCGCGGCGTTGACCTTCACCTCGACGGCGGCCTGGGCGGCCAGAATGTTCTCCGGCGTCGGATCGACGTTGACCGCTTCCGGGATTTCCGCGTCGCCGAAATCGACCACCTTCAAGTGCTCGAAGATGTCGAGGTCGAAGTCCTGCACGTAGCCGGTCGGGTAGCGGATCGACTGCTGGCGCACGCGCTTCGGCGCCAACACCCATTCCGCCTTGTCGACGCCGGCGTACTTGCCGGAATGCGCCGCACCCTTGAAGCCGGCGACGTAGGGCGCGCCGATGATGACCACGTCGGCCCCGGCGAGATCGGCCGCCGTCTTGGCGTGCGGCACGCCCATGAATGACGGCGTTTCCTCGGCCAGCATGGGGAACTCGCGGTCCTTGACCCGGTAGTGGCTCCTGATTTCGTTCCAGGTGGTGGTGTAGCTCACGCGTGTTCTCCTATCAGGTCGACGATGAGGCGGGCGTAAATCCGGGCGGCGCGCGCGACGTCGTCCAAGTCGACGGACTCGTCGGCCATGCCGGAATTGGTGAAATGCGGATCCTGTCCCGTTTCCGTCCGCCGGAACGGTCCGTACATGGCCGTCGGGATGCCGGCATCGAGCAGGAAGTGCGCGTCCTCGAAACCGGCGGTGGACGCGATCTCCGCCGGCCGGCCGGTGACCGCTTCGTGCGCGGCAACGCAGGCCTGCACGATCGGTGCATTGGGGTCGATCTCGCCCGGCGTCACGTGCATCATGCGGCGTACCTGGAAGCTCCAGTCCTCGCCGTCGGCGGCGCGGATGGCGGCGCAAAGGGCGGCGACCTGGGCTTCGGCCTCGTCCGCGTCCTCGCCGGGCAGCATGCGGCGGTCGATCTCGAAGCGCGCGCGGTCGGCGACCGTGTTGACCTTGGTGCCGCCCTCGAGCCGGCCGATGTTGACGGTCGGCGACGGCAGCAAAGGATGGGTCAGGTGCGCCAGGCTCGGCGCCAGTTCGTCCTCCAGCGCGGTGATGATGCGCGCAGCCTTGGAGAGCGCGTTGACGCCGAGCCACGGCCGGCCGCCGTGCGCGGAGCGGCCGTTGACCTCGATCTCGAGCCAGAGCGCACCGCGGTGCGCGACGCGCACGGCATCGCCGGTCGGCTCGCAAACCACCGCCATGTCGGCCTTGACCAGCCCTTCGCGGACCAGAAAGCCGGTGCCCATGTGCCCGCCCGAAACCTCGTCGGCGACGGCGGTAACGACGATGTCGCCGGCCATGCGCCGTCCGCCCCGGCAGAGGCTTTCGACGGCCGCGATCATGGCCGCCAAGCCCGCCTTCATGTCCATGGCGCCCTGGCCGTAGAGCCGGCGGCCCTCGACGGTGGCGGCGAAGGGATCACGCGTCCACCGGCTGCCCGGCGGCTGCACGTCCATGTGGCCGTTGAAAAGCAGCGCCGGGCCGTGGCCGGCGCCGGCGAGGCGCGCGATCACGTTGGGGCGGCCGGGCGCCGACTCGACGATCCGCGTCTCGAATCCGAGCGCGCCCAAGCGCGACGCCATCAGTTGCGCCACCGGTCCTTCGTTGCCGGGCGGATTTACCGAGGGAATACGTACCAAATCGGAGAGAAACGCCGCCAGGCCAGGTTCGTCGATCGCGGGCATCTCTGATGAATTCATGGCGCGATTTCAGCGCATATCATTCGCCTTGTCGAACGAATGATCGGAATGGCAGGCATGCAGCGAGGAAATTCACGTAACAAAAGACTTTCACCCAACGAATACCCGCGCCCAAGGATTTCGCCTGTCAGAACATGCGTGTATACCGACAAAAGATTCGACCGAAAAATCAAAATGTGTCCATTATTACGCAACAGATCGGATTGGTTAGCCCGGCCTCTGCGTTTCCGATCGCTCTCATCGTTGGAGAAACTATCCCATTCGACAAAGTCGCCAATCCGCCGGGCAGCAAAGGGAAGGATGAATACCATGTTGAAAAAACTAACTTTATTTGTTGCAGCCTCGCTTATCTTCGCGCTCGGCACGGGCACTGCTCAGGCGCAGAAGAAAGGTGGCGTGCTGAAGTTCGCAACGCCGAGCGTAAGGCCGGGTCTCGATCCCGCGCATACCCGTACGGGTGACGCCTACATGCTGACCGGCATGATCTTCAGCAACTTGACCCGCATCGATCATGAGCTGAAGCCGCAGCCGCAGTTGGCGTCGAAGTGGGAGACCAACGCCGACAGTTCGGAGTGGACCTTCCATCTCGTCAAGAACG
>JAYOXJ010000023.1:0-4094 GCA_038152725.1 Rhodospirillaceae bacterium | reverse complement strand
CGCCAAGTTCACCAACGGCCGGCCGGTGACCGCCGACGACGTGAAATTCACCATCGACCGTGTTCTCGACCCGAAGACCGGCAGCCGCGGCGCCAAAGCCATCGGTCCGATCAAGGAAGTGATGGTCAAGGACCCGCATACGGTGGTGATCAAGCTCAATGGCCCCTATGCGGACCTGGCGCTTCAGCTCGGCAACACCTTCGCGCGTATCGTCGCCAAGGAAAACGTCGCCGATATCGGCACCAAGCCGATCGGCAGCGGCCCGTTTATCCTCAAGGAATACGTGCCGGGCAACAAAGCCATCCTGGTGCGTAACCCGGATTACTTCGAGAAAGGCCTGCCCTATCTCGACGAGGTCCATCAGATCTACATCAAGGAGTACGCGGCCCAGGTTTCGGCCCTGAAGACCGGCGAAATCGACATCATGTACTTCGCTCCGTCCGAAATCATCCCGGACCTCCAAAAAGCACCCAATATCGAGGTCAAGGTCGTCTCGGCGCCGTCGTTCCAGCCGATCATCATGTGGGTGACCGAGAAGCCGTTCAACGACGTCCGCGTCCGTCAGGCGCTGCGTTTGGCGGTCGACCGCAACGCCATGATGGAAGCCGCCACCGGCGGCCTCGGCGTGCTCGGCAACGACTCTCCGGTGAGCCCGTCCAACCCCTACTACAACAAGGCGCTGCCGCAGCGTATCCGGAACATCCCGATGGCCAAGAAGCTGTTGGCCGAAGCCGGCTACGCCAATGGCGTCGATGTCACGCTCTACACCTCGACCCAGCGCCCCGGTCTTGAGCCGGCCGCCCTGGTCGCCCAGCAGTCGGTTGCCGAAGCCGGCTTCCGGGTGAAGATCGAAAGCGTCGACATCGCGCGTCTCTATAAGGACGTGATTCCGAAACCGAAGGCGTTCGCGGTCTCGCACAACAACTGGTTCGGCCGCCCGACCGTCGATGAGAGCCTGTCGCCGTTCTACTACACCGGCAGCCACTGGAACTACACCAAGTACTCGTCGCCGGAAGTCGACAAGCTGCTCGACCAGGCCCGCGCAATGACCGACTTCGCCGGCCGCAAGAAGATCTACGATAAGATCCAGGAGATCCTCTACAACGAGGGTCCGGACGTGGTCGCCTACTTCAAGAACTACGTCTCGGCCGTCCGCAAGGAGGTCAAGAACTACAAGCTGATCCCCGTACAGTACGTCGATCTGCGCGATACCTGGGTCGAACGCTAAAATATGCTCGACGACCGCCGGGCCGGCCTCATTGGGGTCGGTCCGGCGGCGCGTGCCGTCTAGGTAGGCGACTATGCTGAGCTTCTTTCTCCGCCGCGTCGGCATGCTGGCTCTGACGCTTTTCGGCATCACCATCCTGATCTTCCTGATCGTCCAGGTGCTGCCCGGCGACGCAGCCGATGCCATCCTCGAGGCCTGGGTCTACACCAAGGGCGGCGCCCAGGACATGCTGCGCGCCCGTCTCGGCCTCGATAAACCGCTGCACATACAGTATTTCAATTGGCTTTGGGGCATCCTCCACGGCGACCTCGGCCGCAGCCTGGCGATCGATGCGCCGATCGCGCCGATCCTGCTCGAGCGGCTCGGCTACTCGCTCCGCCTGGCCATCCCGGCGCTTGTTCTTTCGGTCACGATCAGTCTGACCTTGGGCGTCATCGCCGCGCTCCGGCCGAACGGCATCGTCGATACCACCATCACCGTCGTCACCCTGACCGGGGTCTCGGTGCCGGCTTTCGTCTCGGGTTCGGTCTGCATCCTGGTCTTCGCCGCCTGGCTGCAATGGCTGCCGTCGACCAGTTCGCTGACCCAGGGCGAAGGCTTCTTCCATTGGGCCTATGTGCTGGCCATGCCGGTCGGCGTGCTGACGCTGGAAGCGCTGGCGCACATCACCCGCATTACGCGCTCTTCCATGATCGAGGTGCTGAAGACGCCCTACGTGCGCACGGCGCGGCTCAAGGGCCTGCCGCGGCGCCTGGTGATCTACAAGCACGCACTCCGCAACGCGATGCTGCCGACGGTTACCGTCATCGCCTTCAACATCGGCTGGATGCTCGGCGGCGTCGTGCTGGTCGAGCAGGTGTTCAGTTATCCGGGCCTCGGCAGCCTTGTCCTGTTCGCCATCGAACAGCGCGACACACCGCTTCTGCAGGCCGGCATGTTTTTCGTCGCCGCCGGCTATTGCGTCGCCAACCTGCTCGCCGACATCTGTTATGCGCTGCTCGATCCGCGCATACGCTATTCGTGAGGGACCAGGAACATGCCGGGACCATCCGACGCCAGCGAAGCCCTGATCACCAACGCCGATCAGGTCGAAATCCAGCAGGCCACCGTGCGGCGGCCCAGACGCGTGCCGATGAGCCTGATCATCGGCGGCACCATCGTCGGCATCTTCCTGATCCTCGCCGTGATCGGGCCGCACATCACCCCCTATCCGTTCGACAAGTTCCATTTCTCCAACCGTCTTGCGCCGCCGTCGGCGGATTTCTGGTGGGGCACCGACCGTTACGGCCGCGACATCTTCAGCCGTGTCATCCACGGCACCCGGCTGACCGTGGCCATGGCCGGCGCCGGCACCCTGATCGGTGTCGCCATCGGGCTTCTGATCGGACTGTTCAGCGGCTATGTCGGCGGCTGGATCGACGAGATCCTGATGCGCGTCACCGACATCGCCATGTCGTTCCCGGGGCTGTTGCTGGCCATGCTGGTGGTCGCAGCACTTGGATCGAACGAAATCAACGCGGTGGTCAGTATCGCCATCGTCTTCGTGCCAAAAGTCGCGCGCGTGGTCAGGAGCGCCACGCTCGGCCTGAGACACGTGCAGTTCGTCGAGGCCGCGCAGGTGCGCGGCGAAAGCAACGCCTACATCATCTTCCGCGAAATCCTGCCCAACGTTTGGCCGCCGGTGATCGTCGAGACCTGCATCCGCTTGAGCTACGCCGTGCTGCTGGTGGTCTCGCTCAGCTATCTCGGCCTCGGCGCTCAGCCGCCGGCGCCGGACTGGGGCCTGATGATCGCCAAGGAACGCGCCTTCCTGGTCTCCGGACCTTGGGTCGTGCTCGCGCCGGCGTCGGCGATCGTGCTGTTGATCATCGGCGTCAACCTGTTCGGCGACGGCATGCGCGAATGGGTTGCAGCCAGGAAGACCGCAGATGAGTGAGGGCAGAGTCGCCATGCAGGAAAACAACAAGACGGCCGGCAAACCGGTCCTGACCATCAGCGACCTGCACATCACCTACTTCGCACGCGGCCGCGAAGTCAAAGCCGTGCGCGGCGTCGATTTGACGGTGCGTGCCGGCGAGACGCTGGCGCTGGTCGGCGAGAGCGGTTCGGGCAAAAGCTCGGTGGCGTTTTCCGCGATGCGCGGCTTGGACGCGGCGGGCCGCGTCATGAAAGGCTCGATCCGCTTTCACAATACCGACGTGCTGACACTGAACGCGCGCGAACTGCGCAGCCTGCAGGGTGCGCGCATCGCCATGGTCTATCAGGACCCGCAGACCGCGCTCAATCCGGCGTTCCGCATCGGCGACCAGATTGCCGAGGTGGTGCGCGAGCATACCGAGCTTCGTGGCGCCGACATCCGAAAGCGCGTGGTCGAACTTCTGGGCGAGGTCAACCTGCCCGACCCCGAGGGCTTTTACATGCGCTACCCGCATGAGCTCTCCGGCGGCCAGCAGCAGCGCGTGGTCATCGCGATGGCCTTCGCCTGCAACCCCGAACTGCTGATCATGGACGAGCCGACCACCGGCCTCGACGTCACTACCGAGGCGCACATCCTCGATCTGGTCGCGAAGCTTAAGGATACGCACGGTTCCGCCATCCTCTACATCACCCACAACCTCGGCGTGGTGGCGCGCTTCTGCCACCGTGTCGCCGTCATGTACGCCGGCGAGATCGTCGAGGAAGGACCGGTGTCGCGCGTCTTCCATTCGCCGTCGCATCCCTATACCCGGAGCCTGCTCACCTGTATCCCGCGCCTCGATCTCTCGAAGCGTGACCGGCCGCTCAATGCCATCGAAGGCCGCCTGCCGAACCTGAGCGAGATGAAGGGCGGCTGCATCTTCGCGCCGCGCTGCAAGCACAGGGAAGA